>NZ_JBHFOM010000009.1:0-125035 GCF_053543955.1 Colwellia sp. E150_009 | reverse complement strand
TGAAGAAATATAGAGTAACTATGTTTAATCAATTTTCCTTGTTCTAAGCTCGCTAATGAAGCTCTGAGTTGGGAAGAAATTTAATCAAATTGGTATTATATGTCAATTGATTAATACCATTAAGTTATTTCCCTCTCAGCGAGAATTAAAAGGCTTAGAGGTAAGGCATTTTCTATAAGCTACATTTATGTAGCGTTCTTGTTTAAATCAATTACACGGCATCAAGCACCGTGCATTTTTATAAATTTTGCTAATAAAGAGTCTTCGCTTTCAACTTTATCGGGATCAGGTTTCACGCAATCGATAGGGCACACACTAACACAGGTTGGTTTGTCGTAATGACCTATACATTCGGTGCATTTGTCTGGGTCAATTTCATAAATGTGCTCACCTAAGGTAATTGCTTCATTAGGGCATTCTGGATCACACATATCACAATTGATACAGCTGTCTTCAATTAATAATGCCATAAATTTTGGCCTTATTTGTCAGCTTGATTTTGGGTAAAAGGATGTCTAGTAGTGCCACCGTCAGTTAAATAACGCATAATTATGCCGAAAGTTAAGTTTAATTCTGTCTCTAATGCGATAGAAACTTTATGGCCAGAGCCTTTGGCATCAGTAATTTCTTCATCTGTTTTACTATTGAGCATTTTAGTTAAGATGAAGCTAACATTACCGTCGGGAGTCATTAATTCGAGTCTATCTCCCACTAAAAATTTATTTTTAACATCAATTTCAATTAAGCCAGATGATTCATTTCTACCGAGTACTTCACCAACAAACTGTTGTGTATCACTTTTTGAATAACCATAGTCATAATTTTGTGTATCAGAAGGGCGGTGACGTTTCAAAAAGCCTTCGGTATAACCTCGGTGTGCTAGATGTTCTAGATCAGTATTCAAATTAGGGTTAAATGCTTTTTCGGCCATGGCATCATTAATCGCTTGATTATACACTTGGGCGGTACGTGCGCAGTAGTAAAAAGATTTGGTTCTACCTTCAATTTTTAGAGAGTGAACACCCATCTTAACTAATCGTTCTACATGTTCAACAGCACGTAAATCTTTTGAATTCATAATATAAGTGCCATGTTCATCTTCAAAAGCAGGCATATACTCACCCGGGCGCCCTTGCTCTTGCAATAAAATCACATCATCAATTGGCCGATTCTTAATTAGAGAGTCGTCAGGTGTGACAATAGAAGTGTCAGGCGTATAAATTTCAGGCAAGGAGCTTGTTGGATTAACGGCAATAATATCGCCTGTTTCAGTCTCTTTGGCTTCATGAGTATCGTATTTCCAACGACATGAATTAGTGCAAGTGCCTTGGTTTGGATCGCGTTTGTTAATATAACCAGAAAGTAAGCATCGTCCCGAATACGCCATGCATAATGCACCATGAACAAAAACTTCAAGCTCCATTTCTGGACAATGTAGTCGAATATCTTCAATTTCATCAAGGGAAAGCTCTCGTGATAAAATGACCCGCTCAACCCCTTGCTGGTGCCAAAATTTAACGGTTGCCCAATTTACTGCATTGGCTTGTACCGATAAATGAATAGACATGTCAGGATAATTTTCTCGCACCATCATGATTAATCCAGGATCAGACATGATTAAGGCATCTGGCTGCATAGCAATAACTGGCGCAATGTCTTTTAAAAAGGTTTTTAATTTGCCATTGTGCGGAGCAATATTATTGACTAAATAGAATTTTTTTCCTAAAGCATGTGCCTCATCTATCCCTATTTTAATGTTCTCTAACGAAAATTCATTATTGCGAACCCTTAGCGAGTAGCGTGGTTGTCCTGCATAAACGGCGTCAGCACCATACGCAAAGGCGTATCGCATATTTTTTAGGCTGCCAGCAGGCGACAATAATTCAGGTTTTAACATAAAATTTATCTATTTAGTTTTTGGGAGCAAGGAGTAATAAGGGGCGCATTATAAGAAAAAGCGCCAGTATGGGCAATCTAAAACAGAAATAAACACGGCCTTGAACAACAAAGATTCTACTATGGTTTTTAGTAATGCTTAAATTTAGGATAATCAACCGTTAGTGTGAAAAATGTTCAAAAAAATCATATTTTGTACCATATTGAAAAACATTTAAAAAAACCTTGGCGTTAATAGGAAGTGTGCTACTTTTAAAGCTATAGCAATAAAAAAATCAAGGAGAAATATATGCCTGCTGAAAATGCCTTGTATATAATCTTAGAAGAAAAAATAAAACAGGGCGCATTAGTTTTACCAACGCTGCCAAAAGTTGCATTAAAAGTAAGAGAAGCTGTAGATGATCCCAATGTTAATTTAGCTCACTTGGGTAATATTATTGAGCATGACCCCGCGTTATCTTTAGGTATGGTTAAAGTTGCCAATAGTGCGTTATTGGGAAGAACGGTTAAAGTTGAGAGTGTATCTCAAGCGGTGACACGTATTGGTTTAAGCCAAATTAAAAGTATTGTTACTGCGATGGCACTTAAACAAATATTTGTTTCAAAAAATGATATTGTTGCTATGTATATGGATAAGTCATGGAATAAAACCATAGATATAGCGTCTGTTGCTATTAGCTTAATGAGTATGTACCTTGAAAAAAATAAACATACATCATTAAGTTTAGACACCATGACTCTCGCAGCGCTTGTTCATAATGTAGGGACATTGCCTATTTTAACTGAAGCGGAGCAACATCCAGATATTTTTGCAAATCCTAAGTTTTTACAGCAAGCTATTGCTAAATTGTCAGGTAAAGTAGGTGGTAAAGTCACACGAGAATGGGGTTTTTCAGAAGAGTTAATATCGGTTGCTGAAAGTTGGAGTGATTTAACTGTTTTACCTGAAGATATTCATTACTTAGACTTTATTCGTGCTGGTAGTATTTATCACAATGTATTTAAAAGCCAATTAACGCAAGATTCATTATTAGCTGCTTATGTAAAAAAAGGGATTTTATCTGACGTAAACTTTATGGATACTGATAATTTTAAAGCGCGATGCACTGATGTTAAATCAATGTTTGTATAACCCTTGTAAAAATAATTTTCACTGGTATTTCAATCTGTTAACTATCTCTTAAACCGAGTTTAGGTTAGTTACTCTGACATTAATATATCAGTATAGTGCCTCAGAGATCTCGGTTGTATAGGTAAGAAAACACAAACACCAAGATTAAACCCTTTAATTAAAGGTGAATACCTATCCATAAAACGGTAAGCTTTACTGCACAGTAGTTATTTTATTTAATGTTTCTAATTTTATGCGCTTGTTTTTCTTATTTATTCTTTTATTCTCCATTACCTCTAGCTCATTGTTGTATGCTCAATCACGTCCAAAAATAGGATTGGTATTAAGTGGTGGTGGTGCAAAAGGGGCAGCACATATTGGTGTTCTTAAGGTTATTGAACAAAATAAAATTCCTATTGATTATGTGGTTGGTACCAGCATTGGTGCTTATGTAGGTGGTTTATATGCACTAGGTTATAGTGTAGATGATATTGAGCATATTATGCTCAATATACCATGGGATGATAGCTATTCAGATTTGGTCTCAAGAAGTTTGTTATCGTTTGAGCGTAAAGAGTTAAGAGACTTATATAATATCCCTATACGTTTAGGTATTACCGATGGAGAAATAAAATCATCTAGTGGATTATTATTAGGGCAGTCGGCAGCAAATTTGCTAAAACTATCGACTGATGTTGTACCTACATTTGAACATTTTGATTATTTAGCTATTCCTTATCGGGCTATAGCTTCAGATTTAGCTACCGCCAAAATGGTGGTTATTGATAAAGGCAGTGTTACTAAAGCAATGCGTGCTTCTGCTGCGGTACCTGGTGCTGTGAATCCAGTTATTATTGATGGCAAATTACTTGTTGATGGTGGAATCGTTAATAACATGCCTATTGATGTGGCAAAAGCCATAGGAGCTGATATTGTCATTGCCGTAGATATTGGCTCACCATTATTATCAACCAATAATATTAAAAGCACGCTTGATGTTATTGACCAATTATCAAACATTCTAACCAATAACACGACACTTGCTCAAAAAAAATATATTTCTACAAAGGACATATTAATTCGTCCTGATATTGATGATTTAAGTACCACTGACTTTTCTATTATGCATAAGGCTCTTGAATTAGGAAAACAAGCCGCTTTACTTGCTGAACAAGAGTTAAAAAACTTGAGTGTTAGTGATGTTGAATACACACGATTTCAACAACAAAAAAAACAGAAAAGTCTTGCATGGTTTAGGCCGTTCAAGCAACCCATTGTTGGCATTGAATATAACAATAATTCATCGGTAAGTACTTCTGTTATTGAAGAAAAACTTGGAATAAACTTAGGTGATATTGTCAGTAAAGAACAACTACAATTAGCGCTTAATCGTATCTATGCGATTGATGAATTTGAGCAGGTTGATGCTGAGTTCATAGACTTACCTCAAGGACGAAAACTAATATTAACAACTCGTGAAAAATCGTGGGGGCCTAATTATCTTAAACTTGGTTTTAATTTAGAAAGTGACTTTGCTAATGGCTCAGTTGTTGATTTGGATTTTGCCTATATTCAAAATGAAATGACACATTATGGCGGTATGTGGACTAATAAAGTAAAACTGGGTTGGGAATCTATGTTAGCCAGTGAGTTTTATCTGCCATTAGAAGAGCGACAACATTACTTTATTCGATCAAGAGTTCAATATGCTCATGATAAATGGGCGTCAACTAAAGGGAGATCTGAAATTATTAATAAGTTCTTTCTTGCTAAAGCAGGTCTTGGATTTAATTACCACAATGATGGCGCGGTAGAATTAGGTATTATTGGTGAAAAAGGGAAAATAGCTTTTGAAGATGGAATGCAAACGTCACTTGACCATGATTCTCTTGGTGCTTATTTATCGTTTAACTACGACAGTTTAAATAGTATGAATTTTCCAACTCAAGGGAATAAACTATCAATTAATATGATGTGGCGAAAGGATAATTATCAAGAATCAGCAGGTATTGAACCAAAAGATAAATCACTTGAAATTACTTTTGATTGGCGTGGTGCATTTCATATTAATAATCATACTTTTGTTGGAATAGCCTCATTTGCAACGGTTGATAGCGATACTGACTTTACGGTTCATGTTACTGAACTTGGCGGTTTTTTGAATCTTTCAGGTTACCAAAAAGATGCCTTGATTGGCGTACATAAGGGTTTTATGGCATTAGTTTATCAGTATGATTTAGGACGTGAATTGTTTGGTAAAACCAGTTTACCACTTTATCTAGGATTAAGCCTTGAAGGAGGCAATGTGTGGGATGTTAATGAATCAGTTAGTTTAGATGATGTTGTGCATTCAGGCAGTTTGTACTTAGGAACTGATACCGACTTTGGACCCGCTGTTTTTGGTATTGGTTTTGCTCCTGATGGTGAAAGCACAATATTTTTATCTCTAGGTAAAAGCTTTTAATTTTTGCATCTCACCCTATAAAAGTGTGAGATCCATTGTAGGGCGTAATTTATTGCGCTTATCAGAATAAATTCTAACTTACATGAGTTAGAACTCATATGTCTATGGAATTTGAATAATGTTGTTAACTAAAAATGAATATGGTCAAGTATACCAAGCCGAATTATCTAAAGGAATTTCTGTACTAGAAGTTGAACATAAGAGTGCGTCAGCTACTGTTAGTTTGTACGGTGGTCAAGTTCTTACTTGGCAACCAACGGGTGAAAAAGAGGTTTTTTGGTTGTCTACAGTTTCTGACTTTGAACAAGGAAAAGCAATTCGAGGGGGAATTCCTCTATGCTGGCCATGGTTTGGGGCTCACCCTGATGATTTTGATAATAACGAGGGTAACCATGGTTTTGCTCGCACACAGCAATGGCAAGTAGACAGTATTGATATTAGCGAACAAGGTGTTGAAATTGGCTTAGTTTGGCAAGGTAACAATATAAATGAGCTTTGGCCATTTTCTAGCAAATTAAAGCAAGTACTATTTTTTGGACAATCGTTTAAACAGGTATTATGTATGACAAATTTAAGTGATACTGATGCCTATTACACGGGAGCTTTACATACTTACTTCGCTGTTAGTACGCCAAAAGCAGTACAAATACCAGCTTTAGAACAAGCTACTTTTTATGATAAATTAACAGAAAAATTGTGTGAACCTCAGTTATTCAAAAACGGCATAGGCCCTGTAGATCGAATTTATCATACAGATAAAGTCGTGCGTATTATCGACAATCACTGGCAAAGAGTTATTGAACTTAAAGCACGTAATACACAGCAATGGGTTTTTTGGAGTCCAGGTGCCGAACTCGCAAATAATATGGCTGATATCCACTCTAATGGTGAACAAGAGTTTGTATGTTTAGAAGCGGCTAATACTCAAATGCAATTACTGGCAGCGGGCCAGAGTGCAAGCATGGAGCAAGAAATATTGGTATACAGTGAGTAGATAAAATGTTCGCTCTTTTAAAGCGAGTTTATGCGTAAGTTTTTATTTAAAATTGCTTGTGTAAAAGGAATTTTCAAATAAAAGCCACGAGGCAATGTCATAAAGGGTTTGCCATGTTTATCAAACGCTTGCGTTTTGGCTTTAGCATTAGCGGCTTTGGGTCTTAGTTGTAAAACTTGGCCATGTTTACCGTCAATTTTTTCAACTTCACCGAGCACAATCATATCGGTTAATTCTTGCCAGTCCATTGCCAGCAGTTGTTCTTCTTGTTCTGAAGGTGACCAAAGAAATGCACTGCCAATTCGACGCATTGCTAAAGGAATATTTTTTTCACTTGGTGTATCGCAAATAATAGGTACCCATAATACGGTTGACAATTTTTTTTTCAGCCAACAGTTTTGCCAGTTAACACCCACTAACCCTGTTAGGGGAGCAACACAAACAAAGGTGGTTTCTAATGGTTTACCTTGACTATTAATTGGCAGTGTTTTTAATTCAATACCTAAAGTAGGAAAATCAGGCTCAGGCCTAGAACTGGCGCTAGCGCCTAATACATGCTCAAGCAGTAAACCTATCCAACCTTTATTGCGCTTTAGATCTACAGGAATTTCAATGTTTGCATTATTAGCAACTTCGGCTAGCGTTAACCCTGCTAAACTTTGCACTCTATTGAGTAATTCTTGCTTACAACTAGGTATTTTCATTATGCTGTTATGGCCAACGACGATTTAAATAAAGGCTTATTATCGAGTGAATTATAGAAAAAATCAAAGTAATCATTTGCTCAGTTGCCGTTATTGTGGTTGAATCTACATAATGATTTTTAGTTTTCAGGAGTTCCTGTGATCGATGCCGAAGGCTACCGAGCCAACGTCGGCATAGTAATAATTAATGGCAGGGGACAAGTATTTTGGGCAAGACGGTTTGGGCAACATTCATGGCAATACCCTCAAGGAGGGGTTGATGGTGAAGAAACGGCAGAGCAAACCATGTTTCGAGAGTTATATGAAGAAGTCGGTTTAAAACCAGAGCATGTGAAAATTGTTGCTTCAACCAAGCATTGGCTAAAGTACAAATTACCAAAACGTTATATAAGACACGACAGTAAACCTGTTTGTATTGGGCAAAAACAAAAGTGGTTTTTATTAAAATTAACCGCACCTGAATCATCAGTAGATCTACTTAACAGCTCACATCCTGAATTTGATGATTGGCGTTGGGTAAGTTACTGGTATCCAGTACGACAAGTTGTGTCATTTAAGCGTGATGTTTATCGAAAAGTGATGAAAGAGTTTGCTTCACAGGCCTTAGCTTTTTCATATGAAAAACGTCCTGACCGACGACCCACTCGACGCAAACGTCCAGCTTAATTATTACTATGAGTTAGACCCTAAAGCCTACTTAATGTGGGCTTTTTTATCTTTTTTATAACTTCAAAAGGACATTATGTTAACCACGCTACGCCGAATAGTGCTTGAGTTTAGTCAAGAAACGCAAATGCAAGTGGCATTAGAGCGGATGGTTAGTCAAATCAAAAAAGCATTAAAAACAGACTGTTGTTCTGTTTATTTAGCTGACTATTCTCAAGAACATTTTTTATTGATGGCCTCAGACGGTTTAGCGCAACAGTCTTTTGGGCAAACAACCATAGGTTTTTCTGAAGGTTTAATTGGATTAGTTGGCCAACGAGAAGAGCCAATTAATATTGCAAATGCCCGTCACCATCAGCATTTTATGCATGCCCCAGAAGTTGAAGAAGATGATTTTAATGCTTTTTTAGGCACTCCTATTATTCATAAACGTAAAGTCTTGGGAATTATCTCTATTCAGCAAAAACATGCAAGAAGCTTTACTGAAAATGAAGAAGCTTTTTTGGTGACACTTGCTGCTCAATTAGCCAATGCTTTCGTTAATGCGGAAATAAAAAACTTATTTAATCAAGAAGATAAAAATAAGGGAGTAAAACAATTATTAGGTATTGCGGGTGCGCCAGGTATTGCACTAAGTGAAATAGTTGTTTATCAGCCCAAAGTTGAACTTTCAACACTGGCATTACAAAAAGTGAGTTTAGTTCAGCAAGATAAAGAGGTTAAGCGCTTTAAAAAAGCTGTAGCTAAAACCCTCGCTGACTTTGAACAATTAAGTCAAAAACTTAGTGAATTTATTACAGATGATAGTCTCGCTATTTTTGATGTTTATAAACAATTATTAGCACAGGCTGATATTCGCCAAGGCGTTGAGAAAAAAATTGCACAAGGTTGGCAAGCAGAAAGTGCCTTAAAACTTGTGATTGAATATTATGTACTTCAGTTTGAATCAATAGATGATAGTTATTTAAAAGAGCGAGCCAGTGATATTCGTGATTTAGGTAATAGGTTGTTACTTAATCTTCAACAAAAATCACAAAAATTGGAATTACCCAAGTCCTTTATTCTACTTGCCGAAGAGGTGAGTGCATCAATGTTGGCTGAATATCAACATAAAGGGTTAAAGGCAATTGTTTCGTTGTCTGGCTCGGCTAATTCACATGCAGCTATTTTAGCGCACGCATTGGAAGTACCCGCTATTATGGGATTAGCTAAAATCCCCATTGCACAGTTTGATCGCCAACAAGCTATCGTAGACGGTTACAGCGGTGAATTATTTATTAACCCTGACGATGCATTAAAACGTGAATATCAATATTTAGTTGCTCAAGAAAGTGAGTTAATTTGTAAGATCCAGCAAGAAATTCATTTACCAACGATTACTCAAGATGGTAAAAAAATAGAATTACAATTAAATGCTGGCTTATCTACAGGCTTTGAATGCCCAGATAATTTAGATAGTTTAGGCGTTGGTTTATATCGAACAGAAATTCCGTTTATGGATCGCCATTGTTTTCCTTCAGAGCAAGAGCAAACTAAATTATATGACAAAATACTGTCAGAATTTTCACCTCAAACGGTAACTATGCGTACGTTAGATGTAGGGGGAGATAAATCATTACCTTATTTTCCTATCATCGAAGACAACCCTTTTTTAGGTTGGCGTGGTATTCGAATTACCTTGGATCATCCTGAAATATTTTTAGTACAAGCTCGAGCTATGATCCGAGCGAATCAATATTATAATAATTTAGAAATAATGTTACCGATGATATCAAACGTTAACGAAGTTGATGAAGCCATTCGTTTAATCAATCAAGCTTACTTTGAAGTAAGCAATGAGTTAGCCCATGAAGAAACTAAAGGTAAGCTTCCTCGACCTAAAATAGGTATAATGTTGGAAGTGCCATCAGTAATTTTTCAGTTAGAAGAGTTAGCTCAACGCGTCGATTTTTTTTCAGTAGGTAGTAATGACTTAACCCAGTATTTATTAGCGGTTGATCGTAATAATGCACAAGTCGCTAGTTTACATGATGCTTATCACCCTGCGGTGCTTAGAGCGCTAAATACTATTGCAAAACAGTCAACCAAGTACTCTGTACCATTAAGTTTATGTGGTGAATTAGCTGGTGAACCAGCGGGTGCGTTATTATTATTAGCAATGGGTTTTGATAAACTCAGTATGAATGGGCATAATATAGCGCGAATAAAATGGGTTATTCGCCATGTAAACTATGAAAGGGCAAAAATTATTTTGTCTGATACTTTAAAACTTACCACGGCTAAGCAAGTGCACAGTTATTTAAACGAGCAACTTGAACAATTAGATTTGGGTGGTTTTATTCGTGCTGGAATGTAATGTTATTAATATTTATTAGTTGTATATTACTGGGAGCATTTACAGGGTTCTTGGCTGGATTGCTTGGTATTGGTGGCGGTTTGGTTGTTGTACCTGCTTTAGTGTATCTATTACCTCAAATGGGTATCAGTCATGATGTTATCATGCCCATGGCACTGGCAACCTCATTAGCTGCTATTGTAATGACGTCATCAAGTGCTGCTATTGCTCACCATAAGAATAAAAATATCCCTTGGGACATTACTAGACCACTCATGTTTATAGTCGCTTTTGGCGCCTTGGTTGGTGCTTTTATTGCGGATCAATTATCAGCGCAAGCATTAAAAAATTTGTTTGCGGGTGCCGTTATCGTGTTAGCGTCATATTTGCTAGCGTCTATTCGGGCCAATCGTGCTACTCAAATGCCTTCAAAAATTACTCTACAGTTTATTAGTTGGTTTACAGGTGTGATAGCGAGCTTAATGGGGATGGCTGGCGGAGCAATTTTAGTACCTGTATTAACTTATTTTGGTATGCCATTAAGGCACTGTATTGGTATTGCAACGGTATGTGGCGTAATGGTGGCATTGTTTGGATCATTAGGTTATATCCTTTCAGGGCTTGATAATGAGTTATTACCTGCATGGAGCTTAGGGTATGTATATTTACCCGCTTTATTGGGTATTGTATTAACATCCTCATTATTTGCACCCGTTGGTGTTAAATTTGCGGTAAACTTACCCGTACAAACCTTAAAAAAGTGTTTTGCCATTTTTCTTATTTTAGTGGCAATAAAAATGATATTTACATAATTTTCTCTTACGCAGATAGATACTAAATATTAAGATAACTACGTAAAACTTTAGATGGATAAAAAATGACAGAACAGTTTTTACAATTTCCAGTAATTGACCCTATTATTTTCAGCATAGGGCCTGTTGCGCTTCGCTGGTATGGCATGATGTACCTAGTGGGCTTTATCGGAGCAATGTTTATTGCCAATAAAGCAGCGGATAAAAGTCAGGGGGTTTGGACTCGTGAGCAAGTCAGTGATTTATTATTTTATGGGTTTCTGGGGGTAGTTTTAGGGGGGCGTATTGGTTACGTGCTGTTTTATCAGTGGGAATATTTTTTATCCGATCCACTCTACCTTTTCCAAATTTGGGAAGGCGGTATGTCATTTCATGGTGGTTTATTAGGTGTGACTACGGCCGTGTATCTTTTTGCTCGGAAAACCCAAAAATCATTTTTATCGGTAGGCGATTTTGTTGTACCTCTTGTACCTATTGGTTTAGGAATGGGACGTTTAGGTAACTTTATTAACGCGGAGTTATGGGGCAGACAAACAGATGTTCCGTGGGCAATGGTGTTTCCAACTGATTCACTGCAATTACCTCGACACCCTTCGCAATTATATGAGTTCTTTTTAGAAGGGGTTGTGCTATTTATTATTATGTATTTTGTTACTCGTAAACCAAGAAGTCTTGGCTTGGCCTCGGGAGTCTTTCTAATAGGTTATGGCGTATTTAGGTCAATCGTTGAGTTTTATCGAGAGCCTGATGCACATTTAGGGTTATATTTTTCCTTTATGTCGAAAGGGCAAATATTAAGTATCCCAATGATTTTAGCAGGTATGCTAATTATATATCTAGGTTGCTTAACTCAAGCAAAAACTGAGATTTCAAATAAAAAAACGACTAAAGATAAAACGATGAATAAAAAAGGAAAAGCATAATGCGCGCTTATTTAGATTTATGTCAACGCATTGTTGAACAAGGCTCTTGGGTTGAAAATAGCCGTACAGGTAAACGCTGCTTAACCGTGATTAACGCTGATTTAGAGTATAATGTTGCCGCGAATGAATTCCCCATGATCACCACACGCAAGAGTTTTTTTAAATCGGCGATAGCTGAGTTCATTGGCTATATTCGTGGATATGATAATGCAGCAGATTTTCGGAAACTTGGTACAAAAACATGGGATGCCAATGCCAATTTAAATGATGCTTGGCTCAATAATGCTTACCGTAAAGGTGAGGACGATATGGGGCGAGTGTATGGCGTACAAGGTAGAACTTGGGCGAAACCTGATGGTGGTAGCCTTGATCAATTGCAAAAAATAGTGGATAACTTAAGCCAAGGGGTAGATGACCGTGCGGAAATTTTGACCTTTTACAACCCCGGTGAGTTTCACATGGGGTGTTTAAGGCCTTGTATGCATACCCATAATTTTTCAATTTTGGATGGCACACTTTATTTAACTAGTTATCAGCGCTCTTGCGATGTACCACTGGGTTTGAATTTCAATCAAGTGCAGGTGTTTTTCTTTTTAGCTATTATGGCGCAAATCACGGGGCTTAAACCAGGTGTTGCCTATCATAAAATTGTGAATGCGCACATTTACGAAGACCAATTAGCACTGATGAAAGACGTACAACTAAAACGTGAACCGTTACCTTTACCTAAGTTAATTATAAATCCTGACATTAAATCACTTAAAGACCTTGAGACTTGGGTGACCATGGATGATTTTTCGGTTGAAGGCTACCAATGTCATGAGGCTATAAAATACCCGTTTGCTGTATAAATAATTGTTAATGGATCGTGATACGAAAACAACATTTTAATTCGTTTATTTAAATGTAATGATTTTTTTGGGACATGCTAGGATTGTGAAAATCAGCGTGTTTATATACCTAATCAAAGGCCTGAGATGAATATGACTTTTAAATTTAGAGTATTATTACTTTTAATCAGCTTATTACAAGGGTGCTCTTCAACAGGCAGTGATAACAAGATCGACACGAGCATTGATAATATTATTAACGTTAGTATTTTTTATCACCCATCGAGAAAAGCTGATGCTATCGCTTTACAAGATACACTGATCAGTAAAGGTTACTTAGCAAGTGTTAGAAAAAATAAGCCGTTATTAACTAACCATGCCAGTTATATGTATGTGGCTAAAGAAGATCATAAATCGGCAGTAATACTAAATGCTATTGTGCATGAAACGTTAAAACATCATTTAAATACAAATTTTTTTAAAGAACAAGGTCGTTCTGGCACAGCAAAAGTGATTTTAACCAATACCGCTTCTACTAGTACAGAAAATGAAGATCGCCCACATATTTATATACCCCAGTTATGGTCACATCATAAACAATTAGACATATCACCAGAACAATGCGCGACAAATGGAGTTGACATATTGAACACTCTTGGTTTTAGCTCTGTGGTTAAAAATGGTAATTATGTTTATGGTAATTTTAACTATAACCGAGCGACGATCAAATGCGTAAATGTTGCCGATCGTACGTTTGTTTATACTGCAGTAGCAGGAAAAAATGTGACTCAAGTTGAGCAATTACGTAATCAGATTGCATGGAAACTTTAAGCGCACAAAAATAGTGAATTTAGGGTTATTGTCTTTTTTCAATAAATTATTTTCTTAACGTATGATTTTATGGCGAAGTATTATGCGTAATAAAGTCATTTAAACCCCAACTTAACATAAGTTGTTTTTGAATAGTCTATAGTAGATTATGAATGAAACTGTTGATTTTAAGTACAAAAAACTACTCAAAAAAAAAGCATTTTCCAAATTTACTGTTACACTCAATATAAAGAGTTTTTTTATTGAGAATGGATGTAAGTATGTCAAATAAGAAAAATAATGATAAAACCCAACCAGATTCTACTGATTCCTCCCCTGAAATAGGAGAGCTAGATCAACTCCGACAAATAGTATTCGGAGATGCGCAACAGCAGTTGCTTACAAAAATAACCACATTACGTAATGATTTAGAGCAAACTTTAAATGCTCAAGATAAGAAATTTTCACAACATTTAGACAAAATGCAAGAAAGTTTTACGCAACAATTAGATGATTTGGATAAGCGATTACATTTTGTTGATAAAATGCATGATGATGTTGAAGTAACCATTCAAAAAGAACATGCTAGTTTGGTTTCAGAGCATGAAATGTTTGCTGCAGCTACACAACAAGATTTAAAAAATATTGAACAAACGCTTGATAAAGAAAGTGTATCGTTATCGAATACTTTTAATGAACAACTTGAGCAACTCAAAACCCACCTAGAAGAGGTTTCAAAAGAGCTAAGCTCATCTAAAACTGATCGTAAAACGCTTGCTAAACTGTTAGCGACAATGGCAACAAACCTGGAAGATGACCAGTTATAATGCAAAAGCCGACGTCAACTGGGCAAGTTGAATCTAAACAACAACTTGAACAAATAAGAGCGCTAATACTGGGTAAGAATAATCGAATTATTCTTGAGAGTATAAAAAAAGATGCGCGTAATATTGTGGGTAACGTACTTACTGAGGCGTTGCATGATAGACAAAAAAAAGATGGCTCAGTTAATAAAGTTTTGCTACCGCTAATCGAAGATTCAGTTGCGCATTCGGTGATGCATCATAGTGATAAATTAGTTAATTCTCTTTACCCATTAATGGGAAGTTTAGTGAGAAAATCAGTCACATCGTTTTTGGCTGACTTTATGGAAAAAACCAATCAGTTAATTGATAGTAGCTTTACCATTAAGGGGTTAAAGTGGCGGATTGAAGCTTGGCAAGCGGGTGTAAATTTTTCTCAATATGTTGCTTCACAAACTTTTTCTTATCGGGTAGAGCATGTTCTGCTTATTCACCGTGAAACAGGCTTGTTACTTAATTTTGTTGATTTAGGTAAAGCGAGTAAAGGTGACGCTGACTTAATATCTTCTATGCTAACAGCAATTAATGATTTTGTAGGCGATTCTTTTTTAGATAATGACAACGGTTTAAAAGAACAATTACAAACAGTAACGACTGATAATTTTAATTTACTCATAAAGCCTGGGCCTAGTGCCTTGATAGCAGCAGCCGTTATGGGCAATCCACCGCATGCTATCAGTGAACAATTGCAGGTTACTCTAGAAGAAATTCATCGGTTATATAATGATGAGCTAAATCAGTTTGACGGAGATAACCAAAGTTTTGCTAACTCTGAAGCGTTATTATTAGACTGTTTATTATCAGAACAAAAAAAAACAGAGTCTTCGACTGAAAAAAAACCATGGTTTGCGTGGATTTTAGTATCCATCATTACTGTCATTATTTGCCTTAAAACATTTCAATGGTGGGAAAATGAAAGGTTAACAGAGAGGTTAATGATGCTTGATAACCAACCTGGAATTATTGTTAACAAAATTTATGTGCATAATGACAAGCAAGTTGAGCTTGATATATTACGTGATCCAAATGCTATTGGGGTGAGTGAGTGGTTACAAAAACAGGATTTAACCATTGAATCGCTTGCATTGGTTGAACGCCAATATTACTCATTGTCACCTGAAATTTTACTTGTTCGCGCACAACAAATATTAGCTCAATACTCCCAAATACAAAGCAATTGGCAAAATGAAGTATTAAACTTGTCGGGCACTATAGACTTACTGCAACTTGAGAAATTGTTGAACGCACTTGCAACAGTTGGGTTTAGCGAAGGCAATAATCTCAATATTCAGGATATAAAATTGCCGTCATCAAATATAATGGCAACAGACCAAAAAGTTACGCAACAAATTTTTAATGAACTTGTTGCTAGAATATCAATTATACAGCTCGATTTCTCTGTTAAAAGTGACAAAATAACACCAACGATGACGGTTACCTTACAGCAGCTATATCAATATTTACAACAGCTAGAGCAACTGGCAGATGAACTTGAATTAAATATTGGCTTATTAGTGATTGGCTGTAGTGATAATTCGGGCAACAGAGTAAATAATGCGCAATTAAGCTTACAACGCGCTAAAAATTCAAGAAATGTGCTGAGAAAATTAGGCTTTAGTGAACAGAAAATGTTTATAACTGGGCTAGGGCAAATAGATATCGAAAAAGTTAATAATCAGGCAAGAAAAGTGATGTTCAATGTTTTATTTGCGAAAAAAGAATAATGCGAGTGATAAAACTTTTCACGTTAATTATTGAATATTATGATGTCTTTGAGCTATAAATAAGTATATCGTTAAAAAAATTCAAAGGAAAAGCCATACATAAAGTGGCATTTGAAAGAAGATATTCCATAGATTGGAGATGGCTTTTGTATCAACATAAAATTTGTCTGTTAGGTGCATCTAACGTAGGAAAAACAAGTTTAGTTAAACAATTTGTTGAAGGTATTTTTAGTGAAAAATATCTGACAACTATTGGTGTGAAAATTGACAAAAAGGTGATTGAAACCGAGAACAATAAAGTTCAATTGATGCTTTGGGATATTGAAGGAAATGATCGTTATAATGTTTTTCAAGAACGTTATTTACGTGGTGCTTCAGCTTTTATTATTGTGGTAGATCAAACGCGTATATCGTCATTGATGAAAGGTTTAAATATTCACTCCCTCGCCCGAAAAGTGTCTAGTTGTCCTGCAATTTTGGCAATAAATAAATGTGATCTTGAACCCAATTGGCATTGGGAGGATAAAGGATTGGAAGAATATAAAGATCTATTTGATTTACAATTTTGTACCAGCGCGAAAACAGGGGAGAATGTTGAAAATATGTTTTCCTCGTTGGCCTACTTATTGTTAAAGGACTAAATAAAATGACCTCACCGCTCAGCAATGATCCAAGTAAAGTACTCAGTAGTGTACTTAATGCGATGGAACAAGTTGTGCTTGAAGTGGTTGATGAGGAAGCGGGTACAGTTCGTGTTATTGAAGGAGATAGCCAATGGGTTCGAGATTTATTTCCTGACTCAAAAGGTAAAAATGCTTTTACTATAGACGAAAATATCCCTTTTCTGCTGGATTTTCTGATTGATGGCAGGCTTATTTGGCGTGGTAAGGAAAATACGAGAATACGCTCAGGTTTTTGGACTGAAATTGTTCGTAATAAGGCATTGCACTTAGAAGCTATAGCGATCAAACACGACTTACATAATTTATTAATAATTAGCAATCAAGCCGAGGAATTTACCTTTCGTCAAACTACATTGCAATCGGCGAGAGAGCTTTTACAGCATAATGACCGCTTAGTTGAACAGAATGAATATTTGCATGAGCGTTTGCTGGCAATCCTAAAAAAACCAACTCAGCAAAATGATATTCTTACTGCGTTAACTAAAGCAATAGAAAATGCTGGTTTTGCCGTATTGATTACCGACAATGACTTTGTCACTATTATTGCAAATTCTGCAGCAATTAATTTGTTTGAACAAGAGAGTCTTTCAGGAGATTTACCAGATAATATCGCTAGAAAAAATCAATCTAAGCCCATGAATGTTATTTTACATTTACTAAAAAATCAATTACCAGAATATGAACGAATAATTGCTACCAAATCAACTTGGGACGGTGAACTTTGCTGGATGTCTCCACCTGCAACATTAAAGTGGCTTAAAGTGGCTTTATATCCTGTTGTTGATGAATATAACCAAGTTAAAAATTGGATTGTTTTTGCTAATGACATTAGTAATTTGAAATATTTAGTACAACGTAATGAGCAACTTGCGTTGCAAGATATGCTAACGGAGTTACCGAACCGAATTGCCTTTTGGCAAACCCTTGAAAAACAAATTGCAACCAACACCCCCTTTTATTTACTTTATGTTGATATAAATGATTTTAGGCGTCATAACGAATTTTATGGTCATGATGAAGGCGATAAATTACTTATAGAACTGAGTGGCCGAATAAAACGCACTATTAAAGAATCTGACTTTATTGCAAGGGTAGGCGGTGATGAGTTTGCTATAATTTTAACCCATATTGATAACCAAGAATGGTGTGAAGACGTTGTTAAAAGAATTATTCATTGCACAAAAAAAAGCTTTGAAACAAGTAAGTCAGGCAGTTTTAATATCACTATAAGTATTGGCGCTGCAAACTTTCCCCGAGATGCGCAAACTGTAGAAGAGTTAATGAGGTTTGTTGATTTAAGTGCCTACAATGGCAAAAAAATGAAAGCAAATTCATTACAGTTTTACTCTCAGTCGATGAAGGACGCTTCACATCAATTAATAGAAATAGAAAATGAATTAAGGCAAGCCATCAAAAATAATGAATTTGAATTGTACTTGCAACCCATTATTGATTTAGAGCGAAATCTGATAGTAAAAGCTGAGGCGTTAATACGCTGGAATCACCCCAAAAAAGGAATTCTTTATCCTGACGTATTTATCCCTGTTGCTGAAAAAAGTGGTTTAATTATTACCATTGGAAAATGGGTAATTAATACTGCTTGTCACATAGCTGAAAAAATAAATAGTTTAGGCTATCAAGTTAAAATATCAATGAACCTTTCCCCCTCTCAGGTATTTGATGAAAATCTTTTTTCGCATTTACATGCTTGTGTTAAGCATTATAAAGTTGATCCAGGTTTACTCGAATTAGAAATAACAGAAGGTGTGTTAATTGATGATTATGCTATTACTGAAAAATTGCTTAATAAAGTAAGGGCTATTGGTATGAGTGTCGCAATAGATGATTTTGGCACAGGTTATAGTTCATTGTCTTACTTAAAGCAATTACCGTTAGATTTCTTGAAAATTGATCGTTCGTTTGTCAGAGATATAGTCAGTGATGATAATGACAAAGCAATTGTAAGAGCTGTTATCGCAATGGCACATAATTTAAACTTAGGTGTTATTGCAGAAGGTGTCGAAAACCAAGCACAATTAGATTTTCTTTCAGAAAATTTGTGTAATTCAGTACAAGGCTATTTTTTTAGTAAACCCATTCAATTTGATGCATTTGTAGCATTGCTCAAAAATCAAAAGTAAAGCATCACTAATTTTCATATTTAAATATATTAGTACAACAGGCAGACCTTAATCATTAAATCTAAGAGCATCTTTAATTTTGGTCTTTTTTATAAAATCTATCTAACGGAAAAAAACAAATAATAAAAGAAGGAAAGATAAATGAAGAATAAAAATAAATACATATTAACTATGGTGTTACTTATGGGATTAACCGCTTGCGGAAGTGACGACTCGAAGCAAGTTGACACCACACCTGACATTATTGCGCCCATGCCAAGTTTAGTTGCCTTTGATACTGACGGTACTCTTAATGCTAACATTAGACGTACTAGTTATGGTGTGCCTCATATTACAGGCGATAATTTACAAAGTGTTTCTTTTGGCTCAGGGTATGCCTATGCACAAGACAATCTTTGTATCTTAGCCGATCAGATTTTGAAAGTACGTAGTGAACGTGCTAAATATTTTGGTCCAGATAAAGTGTTAGGATCGGGTGATTCAGGTAATGTTATTTCTGATTTTGGGCACCATGCCCTCGGCGTTATGACGTCTGCAGCAAAACTATATCCAAGTTTGTCAGATAATACCCGAGCAGTTATTGAAGGTTATGTTGCGGGTTATAATAAATATTTGAAAGAGACTGGTATTGAAAATTTAGCGCCACTTTGTGTTAATCAACCTTGGGTAAAACCAATAACTCCAATAGAATTAACCGCGTATTTATTTGCTACATCACAATATGCTAGTGGCGCAAATGCGACTTTTATGCAGCTTGCTTTTTTGGCTAATCCTGGTGATGGCACTGAATATTTACCTTATGTAGGTGCAAGAACTAAAAGTGCATCTAATAATAAAGCTAAAAATATCCTTGCAAATATTGAATCTGTAGCTGCCACATTTAAACAGACAGATATAGATTTAGGAGACTTAGGTTCAAATGGGTGGGGAATAGGTAAGGATAAAACTGAAAATGGCAAAGGGATTGTTCTTGCCAATCCGCACTTTCCTCATACAGGACATTTAAGATTTTATCAATCACATATTACAATCCCAGGTGTAATGGATGTTATGGGAGGGGCTCTACAGGGCTTTCCTGTACAGAATATTGGTTTTAATCAACATTTAGGATGGACTCATACAGTTTCTAAATCACGTCGATTTGTGGTTTATCAATTAAGTTTAGAAGCTGAAAATAAACAGCACTATGTAGTTGATGGAGAAAATCATGATATTGAAAAGAAAACATATTTTATTGAGGTAAATGCAGGTAATGGACAATCTGTTATTTTATCAAAAGATTATTTTTACTCACACCATGGCTTAGTTATTGAAACTCCGCCAAGTAATGGTATGGAGTGGTCTACTAGTCATGCTTTTACGCTTCGTGATGCCGCGGCAGAAAATACAGATATGGTTGACCATTGGTTAGCGATGAATTTAGCCAGTAACCTTGATGAATTTCAACAAGCATTTAAAGATTTTGATGGTATTCCTTGGGTGAACACTATGTTTGCAGATGACCAAGGTAATGCTTTTTATATAGATAAATCTCGCGTTTTAAATCTAAATGATACCGCTTTAGGCTTAATGAGAACTGATCCTGTTTTAGTTGGAACACGTCAATCTGTTGGCTTTGATATCTTACCTAATGATACAGCACTATTTGAGCCTAACGGTTTAAATAGCTATGAACAAGCACCTAAATTATTAAATAATGACTATGTTCAAAATTCCAATGACTCTTATTGGTTTACTAATCCGTCGTCACCTTTGGATAGTTATTCTATTTTATATGGTGATGATTTTAGCGCATTGTCATTAAGAACCAGAATGGGTTTAAAAATGCTGTCTGACAGTGCTGGTGAAGATGAAAAATTTTCAGCAACAGAGGTTGAATCTGCTTTATTAAGTAACCGAGCCTATTTAGCTGAAGCCGTTCTTGATGATTTGGTAGCACAATGTCAAGCTCAAGGTAATACAGAAGTTACCTTAGATAATGGTTTAAATGTTGATATTTCTCAGGGATGCACAGTGCTTGCTAACTGGGATAGGCGCTTTAATAAAGTTAGTCAAGGGGCTCATTTATTCAGAGAATTTGCTTTTAAATTTA
The DNA here is from genome assembly GCF_053543955.1 of Colwellia sp. E150_009. Lineage (NCBI taxonomy): Bacteria > Pseudomonadati > Pseudomonadota > Gammaproteobacteria > Alteromonadales > Colwelliaceae > Colwellia > Colwellia sp. E150_009. The sequence goes on along the minus strand of NZ_JBHFOM010000009.1, from coordinate 103,987 downwards.
ATAGTAAAAGTCAATTTGCTGTCAGTTTTGATCCCGATATGGCGGCGCTAACACCTAATACATTAGTGAGTGATGGTTCAGTATTAAGGACATTGGCAGCGGCAATTAAAAATGTTGAGGCATCAGGCTTTATGCTTGATGCTAGTATTGCTGATATTCAATTCACTGAAAAATCAACATTTGATGGCCATGCCAGTGGCATTAAATTTCCGTGGGCGGGAGGAAATCATCGAGAAGGTGGTTTTAATATATTTTCATCTGCAAAAACTGATGACACATTATTCCCTATACACCAATATCCCCCAGTACTTGATGTGGAAACTGCAATGCCTTTGTCATCAGGTTTAACAACCCAAGGGTATCATCTTAATTATGGTTCGAGTTGGATGTTCGTGGTTAATTTTACCGATAATGGCCCACTTGCACGCGGCTTGTTGAGTTATTCACAGTCATCTAATGTAAACTCAGAGCACATTGATGATCAAAATCGTTTATATTCAGAAACAACGGCTTTAAGGCCTTTGCTATTTAGTGAGGCAGACATTAGTGCAAATATTATTAGTGAGCTTGATATTAGTTCAAACTAGGCATTGTTGATCTTTCATATTTAAATAAAACAAGCCTTTAAATAACACTAAAGGCTTTTTTTTGTTTTTTTTATCCCCATATAGCATCGTATTAGAGAAGTTATAATAGCGTGAAGCGCTCAGGAGTGAAGCTTGGAATTTTTATACGAATATGGTTTGTTTTTAGCTAAAACAGTTACTTTTGTCATTGCGATTATTGCTATCGTAGCCGTAGCTACAGCGTCAGCTATTAAGCATAAACATAAAAAAGGTGAGTTAGATATTACAGATTTGTCAGAGCAGTTTGAAGAAGTAGAGCAAGAAATTGCTCATGCTTTGTTGAGCAAGGAAGAATTAAAACTCAAAGAGAAAAATGACAAAAAATTAGCAAAAGAACAAGCTAAAGCAGATAAGGCCTCAGCCAAGAAAAAAGAAAAATCAGGCATTGATGCTATAGCAGAAGGTAAATCGAAAGTTTTTGTTATTGATTTTAAAGGTAGTATTGACGCTAAGGAAGTTAGCTCTCTTCGAGAGGAAGTGTCGGCTATTTTATCTGTTGCTTCTAAAGATGATGAAGTCTTTGTTCGCTTAGAAAGTGGTGGAGGAATGGTGCACGGTTATGGTTTAGCTTCATCACAACTTGACCGAATCCGCCAGCATGACATCCCGCTAACAGTCTCAGTTGATAAAGTTGCGGCATCAGGTGGTTATATGATGGCTTGTGTGGCTAATAATATTATAGCAGCCCCTTTTGCTATTCTTGGTTCTATTGGCGTAATTGCGCAATTACCTAATTTTAATAAATTATTAAAGAAGAATAATATAGATTTTGAACAGTTTACCGCAGGTGAGTTCAAACGTACTGTTACCATGTTTGGTGAAAATACTGAGAAAGGTAAAGAAAAATTTATTGAAGAACTTGAAGAAACGCATATTTTATTTAAAAACTTTGTTAATGAACACAGACCCAGTTTAGATTTAGAAAAAGTAGCCACAGGCGAGCATTGGTTTGGTACAAAAGCACTAGAACTTGGACTTATTGATACAATACAAACCAGTGACGAGTATTTACAAAAGCGTAGTAAAAGTCATAAAGTTGTGGCTATTAAGTATGAAGTTAAAAAAGGCTTAGCAGAGAAGTTAGGAAAAGCAGCGTCTCTTTCTGTAGACAGTGTGTTGGGCAAATTAATGCAAAAGAATCGTATTTTTCCAAGTTAACAATAGTTATTTATTAGCGGTTTTATGCTGATTATTAGTAACAAAAAAACAAGCGTAGTTTAAATAAAGGCTGTAGGTAGAATACTTACAGCCTTTATTATTGTTGTTAATCTTTCAAATGATGAAAATCTATTTCTTCTATTTTATTGCCTGCATCAGCATTGATATACATATCGTTGTCAAATTGCCCTTCGGATTTTGCTACGATAATGCCAACCATACTATCGCCCGTTACATTAACTGCCGTGCGGGTCATATCAAGTAATCTGTCAACACCAATAATTAATGCTATTCCTTCAACGGGCAAGCCAACTTGTTCTAATACCATGGCTAGCATAATTAAACCAACACCTGGAACACCAGCGGTACCAATTGAAGCAAGGGTTGCTGTTAAAACGACAGTGACATAATCGGCTAAGGTTAAATCTTGACTAAATACTTGAGCAATAAAAACAGTGGCTACCCCTTGCATGATTGCTGTTCCATCCATATTGATGGTTGCACCTAGTGGTACTGTAAATGAGGCGATTGAATTTTTAACGCCCATTTTCCTTGTGGCTGTTTCTAATGTGACTGGAATAGTGGCGTTGGAGCTTGCTGTAGAAAAGGCAAAAATTGCCGCATCTCGCATTTTCTTTAAGAAAATAAGAGGGTTTAATCCTGTGAGTAATTTTAGTATTAATGGGTAGGTGATCAGTGCATGACCAATCAATACAAAGAATACAACAAAAAAGTAACTAATTAAATTACTGATGGTTTCTATTGAAACCGTGGTAAATAATGTTGCGAGTAATGCAAATACACCATATGGCGCAATATTCATCAAAATAGCAACCAAGCGCATAATAATTTCACTTAAATCTTCAAAAAGTGCAGCCACTCGTTCACCCGCTTTACCTGATAAAGCAATAGCTATACCAAATAAAAGAGCAAAAACAATTATTTGTAACATCTTTCCTTGCGCAAAAGCATCAAAAGGGTTGGTAGGAAACATTTGAATAATTACCTGTGCCAAAGAGGGGGCTTCTCTTGAACTGAAACTGGTGCTTGCCGTCATTCCTACGCCTTCACCCGGGCTAATGATAATAGCAACGAAAATTGCCATGCTGATAGCAATTGCCGTGGTAACTAAATAAAGGCCAATAGCTTTACCGCCTATACGGCCAAGCTTTGTTGTATCTTGAAGCGAGCATACACCGCAAACAAGCGATACAAATACCAAAGGTACAACAAGCATACGCAAGCTTGCCATAAATACTTGGCCCATAATTTCAAGTACGCCATTAACAAGGACGTTTTGCAGTGAAAATTCAAAGAAGAATAAATTTAGAACTACATCATTGCCATTAGGCATTAGCCACTGTAATAATGAACCGAGGAGTATTCCTGCTATCATGCCGATAACAATGCGAGTTGTTAAACTGTATTTTTGGGGAGTGGTCATAATATATAGATATGTTATTTATATTGTTAGACTTGATAGGTTAGCAACAATTTAAAAGATTAAAAACAATTTTACACATTTAACCCGAGGATAATTTTATTTTTTAGTTAACTTGCTGGATGTTTACGCTTTTTTTATTTTTTGAGGATTAAATTGTACTTTTTTGTTATTTATCAGTTAATATGTTTAAAGTTGGAAATTTAGTTTAATCATAAGAAATAGGGATACCTTTATGGAGTTACTTCGACGATTTAGTTTTACTCTGTTATTAATGACGTTAACCATATTAACAGCGTGTGGAGGCGGTGATGGAGGGCTCTCAACTGATAATGGGGGAACAGTACCCCCTCCCGATACAGGGCCTGTGGCTAGTAGTATTACTTTATTAGCTAGTTCGAAGCAACTTGCTTCAAGCGGTGCTGAAGTTATTCTTTTAACTGCCATCGCTAAAGATAGTAATAATAATTTACTTGAAGGTGTTTCTATTAATTTCAGTTCCTCCTCTGGTGATATAGGTTTTGCCGTTGATGAACTGGGGCAAAATATTACCTCAGATATCACAGGTTCTGACGGTAAAGTGATTAGAAATTTAGCAACAGAAACAGACAGCAATAACCGGGTAATAACAGTAGAAGTTACAAGCGGTAATGTCAGTGATAGTATTGATATATACGTTGTTGGTACTACAGTATCACTATCAGGCTCTTCAGTATTAGCAATTAATGATGTTAATAATTATACCATTAAGGTCTTAAATTCTGATGGTATTGGCCTTGCTGGTGCTTTAGTTGAACTGTCACTTTCGGGGGAAGCTACCCAGGTTGGTGGTGCCGTTGCTAATATTACGTTACCTACGGAAGAAGTGAGAACTGATGCTAACGGTCAAGTTAAATTAGATATTGTAGGAACTTCAGAAGGTACGAATAGTATTGTTGCAAGTGCTTTTGGTGCAACAACCGTAGTCCCTATCAGTGTGCAAGCAGATACTTTCTTGTTTACTGGCTTCAGTGACGGCACGAATACAGTTGATTTATCAAATGAAGAAATTCCTGATGTTTTATTATCTAAAACTGCAACAGCTACGCTAACTTGGTTACGTTCTGGGGAGCCTGTTCCTGATGGAACAGTGGTTAATTTTACTACCACGAGAGGGAGTTTAGGTAGTGCTTCAACAACAACGGTTGCTGGTAAAGCCACAGCCACAATCACATCAACCAATGCTGGTAAAGCCATTTTAACCTTCACTGGTACTACGACAGTTAATGACAAAACAATTGAATTAAATAATCAATTAGAATTTGAATTTATTGCTGATAGTGCGTACCGATTAATAGCGCAAGCATTCCCTGTTTCAATAGGGCCTAATGGCCAAACGTCCACAATTTCTGTCACTGTTAGAGATTCAGAAGGAAATTTAGTTAAAAATAAAACGATTGATTTTGATCTAGATGATGTCAGTAATGGGAGCATTTATCCTGCTTCTGCTGTCACTGACAGTAATGGTAGTGCGTCAACAGTTTACACGTCAAACAATACTTCTTCATTTGAAGGTATATCAGTTAAGGCAACGGTTAGAGGGGCGTCAACAGAAATATCTGACACAGTAAATATGACGGTTGCTGACCGTGAAGTGTTTATTGCTTTGGGTACGGGTAACAGTATTTTGCAATCAGATATAAACACATATAATAAACAATATTCTGTGTTTGTAACCGATATAGACTCAACACCTATTCCTAATGTTGATTTAACCGTATCGGCTATCCCTAAAGAATACTTCAAAGGAACTTGGGGAGTTGTGTTAAATGATGAAGGTAAATTTGACCATTATGCTCCGTTTTATTCAACAGTATGTGCAAATGAAGATATAAATAAAAATGGTATATTAGACGACCTTGATAATGAAGAAGACACCAATGGTAATGGTATATTAACACCTGGAAATATTGTAAATGCCCAAGGTACTGTTACTACTGATGAGCAAGGGAGAGCTTTGATTGATATCGAGTATGCCGAAGTTTTTGGTGGTTGGGCTAATGTAGAATTAATTGTTTCAACAAAAGTTAAAGGGACAGAAAGTTTTGCTAAAGTCTTATTTAGACTAGATATATTGTCTGAAGATGTAGTACAAGAAAATGTCGCCCCCGCTGCGTTCATTTGGCCAAATGGTCCTTTTGGTAGCTCAAATTCATGTGGGGATGCTGATTAGTTTGGGCTGCGCATATTGGTGAACATAAATGGCTCTTTTAAGAGCCATTTTTATTTATTCAATTTAATAATTTCCAAAAATCATACCAGTTTCATTAATTAGGTGATCTACTTTATGCGCAGGAAAAACAGCCAAATACAAGGCAGTTTTTTAATAACTAGTGTTCTAATTATTAAATAAATAACGCAGTAGTTGGTTGTTTTAACCAGTAGAAATGATCACATAGTTAGTGAGATTGGTATTAGTTGCCAAATTAGTGCTTATTCATTTCACCAATTAAAAAGGCAGAAATTTCACCAGCTACCTTTAATGTTTTTTCTTGGCTAATTACCCCTAAACCTGAACTGTCTGTAAAGGGGGCAATTTCCATCATATCTGCACCCGTTATGGGGTATTTTGTGGCAATAGCGCGAAGTATTTGCATTGCTTCTTCTGGCATTAAACCATTTGGTTCTGGAGTGCCCGTAGCTGATGCAAAGCTGTCATCAATCGCGTCAATATCAAAGCTAACATAAAGCTCATCAATATTTTGCTGTGCTAGTTGTTGTAGAATATTGTTGATGACCTTTTCTATTCCTTTATCCTTAATTTCATGTGCCCAATGTTGTTTAACACCAAAGGTACTTTCCCAATGTGATTTAGGTTTTCCACTTGAACGTATACCAATTTGAATTAAATGTTCTGGTGCAGGTAAATCATTTAATATATGAGTACACCAAGAGCCAAAACATAAATCAATACCTAGGCGCTCAGTTAGTAGATCTGTGTGGGCATCAAAGTGGATAATGCTAGTACGTTTACCTTGTTGTTGTTTTGCTTGTAAATACGCTTTGGTTAGTGGATAGCTAACACTGTGATCTCCACCTAGCCCAAAAATACCTTTGTCAGGAAATGCAGCATAAAAATCATGTAAAACATCTTCAGTAATACTGAGGGGACTAACACAATATTCACTTTGCGAATTTTGATATAAAGCTTTTCGGCAATTGGTTATTGTCGCATCATTTAAATATTTGTCTGACAATAAGTGCGGAATGATGCGAACATCTCCCAAATCATAGAAGTTTAGAGCAGGGTAATTTTCAAGTAATGTGCTGCGAATAAATAAGGGACCCCAATTAGCACCTCGAAGGATACCACCTCCACAATCTGATGCTACACCTAAAATAACGGCATTAGAGCTATCTGGAAGCTTGTCTAAAGCACTTTTCCATAAATTATCTATGCCACTGACTTGGCCAAAAATTGTTTGATGTAATTGCTCTTTACGCTCCTTCGCAGTATTGACGGTAAAAACTCCATTTCCTGGAGGGCATAAGCAGTGAATTAGTTTGTTTTTTAGTTGTGCGGTTAATTGCGACATTGTTGCCTCAGTATTAGATCTGAATAATTAAAAATACCTGCTTAATTGAGTTTTTTAGACGTTAGCCCTTATTTTTTTCAGCAAAGTCGATTATGATTGCGCTGAAATAGCGTTAATTATTTTTAATAAGCGTTGGTATTAGTACATGGGCATTATAGTCAAAAGCAGCAAAGAGTAATAGGTAGGCGTGCTTGCTTAAAAAATAAATGCTTGTTAATTTGCATAATTATAGATATATGTATAAATAGGTATGCAATCATGTTTTTAAAAAGATACCCTTAATTAGCCTTGTTTGAGTGATATTAAAGAGCATGCTCGCACTTTTTACCTCAAATAGTGAATGAATAATAAAACAGAAATTAATTTAGCTTCACCTGTAGATAAACGGTTGAAGTAAGTAGGATTACAAACTTTTATGGCAAAATCACTTGTTATTGTCGAATCGCCAGCCAAAGCGAAAACAATTAATAAATACTTAGGAAAAGACTTTATTGTAAAGTCGAGTGTTGGGCATGTACGTGACTTACCCCACAGCAGTACAGGGAAGAAAGTTGCCACTAAATCACCTGCAGAAGTACGTAAAATGGCACCTGAAGCGAAGGCTAAGTACAAGGCCAAACGTGACAAGCTAGCGTTAGTTAACCGAATGGGAATTGATCCTGAAAAAAACTGGGCGGCTAATTATCAAATTCTTCCAGGAAAAGAGAAAGTTGTCACAGAGTTACAAAAACTAGCTGAAAAAGCAGACATCGTTTATCTCGCAACCGATTTGGATCGCGAGGGAGAAGCGATTGCTTGGCATTTAAAAGAGCTCATTGGTGGTGATGACGATAAATTTCGCCGAGTTGTCTTCAATGAAATAACGGAAAGTTCGATAAAACAAGCCTTTGCTACGCCAGGTGAATTAAGTATGCCTGGTGTTAATGCACAACAAGCTCGTCGTTTTCTTGACCGTGTTGTGGGCTTTATGGTTAGCCCGTTACTGTGGAAAAAAGTTGCCCGAGGTTTGTCTGCGGGCCGAGTTCAATCAGTTGCGGTAAAGTTAGTTGTTGAGAAAGAACGTGAGATAAAAGCGTTTGACCCTCAAGAGTTTTGGGAAGTAGTTGCTGATACACATGCGAGTTCAGGTGAATCGTTAACGTTGGATGTAACACATGAAAATGGCAAAGCGTTTAAACCCACTAACAAAACTGATACTGACAAAGCATTAGCAGTATTAAAACCAGCAGAATATGTGGTGAGTAAACGTGAAGATAGACCTTCAAAAAGTACACCTTCAGCACCTTTTATTACGTCAACATTGCAACAAGCTGCCAGCACTAAATTAGGGTACGGCGTGAAACGTACCATGGGTTTAGCACAACGTTTATATGAAGCAGGTCATATAACGTATATGCGTACTGATTCAACCAATCTAAGTAAAGATGCGGTTGATATGTGCCGAAACTACATTAGTGAAAGTTTTGGTGAAAATTACCTGCCTGAAAAACCTAAAGTATACGGTTCAAAAGCTGGTGCACAAGAGGCGCATGAAGCCATTCGTCCGTCAAATGTAAAAGTTGAATCTGCTTTTATGGAAGGCATTGAGGCCGATGCTAAAAAACTTTACGATTTAATTTGGCGACAATTTGTTGCCTGTCAAATGACAGCAGCACGTTATACTGTAAGTACGTTAACAATCAGCGCTGCTGGTTTTGAGTTAAAAGCGAAAGGTAGGGTAATGCAATTTGATGGTTGGACTCGTGTTCATCCACAATTGACCAAGGGCGATGACAAACACTTACCTGATTTAACGGTAGGTGAGGTATTAGCGCTAGACAACTTAGAGGCTGCGCAGCATTTTACTAAGCCACCTGCACGTTATGGTGAAGCATCTTTAGTGAAAGAGTTAGAGAAACGCTCTATTGGTCGTCCTTCCACTTACGCTTCTATCATTTCAACTATTCAAGATAGGGGTTATGTTCGTTTAGATAAAAAGCGTTTCTATGCTGAAAAAATGGGTGAAATAATTACAGATAGCCTTTCAATTAGCTTTGAAAAGCTAATGAGTTATGATTTTACCGCGAATATGGAGCAGGAGCTTGATGCGATTGCTGTTGGCGAGCTTGATTGGAAAGCAGTGTTAGATAAATTTTATGATAACTTTAGTAAAAAGTTAGCACTTGCTAATCTTGAAGCTGAAGAAGGTGGAATGCCGAATAATAATCCTGTACTAACGGATATTGATTGTCCAACGTGTGGGCGTAAAATGGGTATTAGAACCGCTTCAACAGGAGTGTTCTTAGGTTGTTCGGGTTATGCTTTACCACCTAAAGAGCGTTGTACAACCACCATGAACTTAACGCCAGGCGAAGAAGCTATCAGTGTATTAGCAGAAGATCAAGAAACTGAAGCCTTACGCGCTATGCACCGTTGTAAAAAATGCAATACAGCCATGGATAGCTATCTTATTGATGAAACCCGTAAACTGCACGTGTGTGGTAATAATCCTATTTGTGATGGTATTGAAGTAGAAAAAGGGACTTTTAAAATTAAAGGGTATGATGGCCCTGTTTTAGAGTGTGATCGATGCCAAGCCGATATGGAATTGAAATCTGGTCGTTTTGGTAAATATTTTGATTGTACTAATGCGGAATGTAAAAACACCCGTAAGTTATTAGCTAATGGTGAAGCTGCGCCACCAAAGGAAGATCCTGTTCAATTACCTGAGCTTGCTTGTGAAAAATCTGAGGCACACTTTGTTTTGCGTGATGGGGCTGCTGGCATCTTCTTGGCTGCTAACACTTTTCCTCGTTCACGTGAAACTAGAGCACCAAAAGTTGAAGAATTAAAGCGTTTCAGAGACAGAATTTCGTCTAAGTTTTATTATTTAGCTGATGCTCCAGCGCAAGATAATAAGGGCAATCCTAGTATTGTTCGTTATAGTCGTAAAACAAAAGAACAGTATGTTATGACAGAGGTTGAAGGTAAAGCGACAGGCTGGACGGCAAAATATATTGATGGTAAGTGGGTTGAGGATATACCTAAACCTAAGAAAAAGGTCACTAAAAAGAAAGTGGCTGTAAAGAAAAAAACAGCCGAGAAAGAAGAAAGTTAGTGTTGAATGAGTGACAAGTTACGAAGACAATTTGTAACTTGTCACTGGTCAATATATGTCACTGATTATTAGCTTTAATCTAACCCCTCTAATTCATCAATTACTTGCCTTGCTTGGGCTATTGTACAATCAGTTCTTGCTATCAAGGCACTGATAGTTACTTTGTCAATTGTTGCTGCAGTTCTTAATAGTTCATCATGAGTTAAATGCTTATATTCATTTTTTAGTTGTTTAGCTAACCACAACCAGCTTGGTTCATTTGATGACTCTATGAAAGTGATAATAGCCTGTAACTGTTCAAAATTTGCTTTAAGTAACCAATGACGAGATCGGCCAATACGTTTTAACTCACAGCCTTGTAGTCTTATGTATGCCTTTAATGCATAAGCTTTCATTGTTCTTCGTAAAAAGGAATTCAGGGTAATAGAATTGACTTTTTCCACGCTATAATCTCAATTATTCATAAGAAAAAGCCAGCATTAGCTGGCTTAGTTATATAGACTGAATGACACGGTTATATTAATTGCATTTTTATGTACGAACCAGTCATGGCCTACCAGTAAAAATTTACCATTTCTTTTTAGGTTGAAATAAAATATCTAATTCATCTTCTTCATTTTTTGCTTTTCTCGCCGCATCTGAAGCATTAGTAATTTTTAATGCTTCAGTAATTTCTGCTAATAAAGAGGTAATTTCAGTCTGTTTAGCTACTGTGTACTCTGTTTTTTTCGCATGACTATCTAAAGTTTGTAATGCTTTTTCAAAGTATTGTCGAGCAGAGCCATACATCTCTTTACCTTGCGCTTGACAACCTCGTTTGATTAAACTTTCGATATTTATTTTTAATTGCATGGCATCTAAGCGCAGATCTTCTTGTGCAAAGATGGTTGGATCCAGTGCACCTTTTGATTGCTCTGATTTTAATATGGTACGTAGTTTTTTTATGCACTGTAATGTTGCTAATATCTGTTTTTCATTATCAGGTAATATGAAATTTGCTTCGTTGCTTTGGTTGGAAGCTGCATCTTCTGCCACTTCTAAGCGAGATTTAAGCTCATCTATTTTCTTCTTAAGGCCATTAACATCAGGCATTAACCTTTGTACTTCTTTAGCTGCATTTAAACACCTTCTATTTAAAATTTTAGCAAGATTTGGACTAGAAGGAATTTGAGCCAAGTTAAAAATAAGTTCTTCGCTTTCATCTATAATAGCTTTCTGTTTTGCCACTTTAACTCTTCTTTCTGCATCTTGTTTTTCTTTATGTTGTTGTATCGCACTAACCACGACAACAAAGATGATTAAGGTAATGAGTAAACCTATAATAATAGTGACCATGTTATAGCTCTTATATTTTAATAATGTGAATAACTATCCACCTTGATAGTAGCAGTCTACAAAAAATGTCATGCTTAGCAAAGCCTAACTTACAATTTATTATTTAATTTAGTTATTTAGCTCTTAGATTAGAGATTTGTAAGCTAAATTATTCCATATTAAATTTTAATTTATAAAAATTTAAATTTAATATGGAATAAATCCTTAATTAAGTATATTATTTTGGTCTAAAAAAAGATCCTACACTCGATGCTTGAGGCAGCTTAGGTATACATATGAAATTGCAACAATTGCGCTATATAGTAGAAGTACTAAACAATAACCTAAATGTTTCTGCTACAGCAGAGGTTCTTTTTACTTCTCAGCCAGGTATTTCTAAGCAAGTTAGAATGCTTGAAGATGAATTGGGAATTCAAATATTTGGTCGTAGTGGTAAACACCTGACCCATGTTACGCCTGCAGGGCAAGAAGTCATTAATATTGCTCAGCAAATTCTTTCAAAAGTTGAAGGAATAAAAGCGGTTGCGCGTGAACATACGCAGCCTGACGAAGGTAAGCTACGCATTGCGACAACTCATACCCAAGCCCGTTACGCTTTACCTGAAGTAATACAAGGTTTTATCAAAAAATACAGTAAAGTCTCTCTGCAAATGTCTCAAGGTACACCAGCACAAATTAGTGATGCTGCAGCGAAAGGTGAAGCAGATTTTGCCATTGCAACAGAATCTTTACATTTGTATAACGATTTGGTTATGTTGCCTTGTTATCACTGGAATAGAAGTGTTATTGTGCGAAAAGATCACCCTTTAGCACGAAAACAAAACCTAACTATTCAAGATATTGCTAAATATTCTCTTGTAACTTATGTTTTCGGTTTTACAGGGCGTTCTGAATTAGATGCTGCGTTTGAAAAAGCGGGAGCAGAGCCCAAAATTGCTTTTACAGCAACAGATGCTGATGTTATTAAAACTTATGTGCGTTTAGGTGTTGGTGTTGGTGTTATTGCCTCAATGGCAATTGATCCTACCATTGATAACGATTTGGTAAGTATTGATGCTAGCCATCTATTTAAAGCGAGTACAACAAAAATTGGCTTTAGACGAGGGAGTTTCTTACGAGGATATATGTTTGATTTTATTGAGCGTTTTGCCCCACATTTAAATAAACATGTAGTTACACAAGCCATGCTGTTAAAAAATAATGCGGAAGTTGATGAAATGTTTGCTGACGTGACGCTACCAATACGATAATAAGAAGTAAGATACCCCTTTTGTATAGGCGTGATTATCACATTACTCTGTTACTCACATTGGTATCAATTGCTACAAAGCTCAAACCTTTGGTAAATAAAATTTAAATTACTAAAATTACTAAGTTATATAGACAGAAATTGATTGCCCTATTTTACTTTAGTAGGGCAAGGTTAATTGTTTACTTCTTGCTGGTTAATTATACCTGTTTAACATTCAGTAATATTTACTGCTAAGCCGCCTCGCGAAGTTTCTTTATATTTAGTTTTCATATCATTACCTGTGTCCCACATAGTTTTAATAACTTTATCTAGCGAAACTTTGGAGGTACCTGTACCGCGCAGTGCTAATCTTGACGCATTAATTGCTTTTACTGAGCCCATGGCATTTCGTTCAATACAGGGAACTTGAACTAAGCCACCAACAGGGTCACAAGTTAAACCTAAATTATGTTCCATACCTATTTCAGCGGCATTTTCAACTTGAATTGGTGTACCACCCATTATTTCTGTTAAGGCAGCTGCTGCCATTGAACAGGCAACACCTACTTCTCCTTGACAGCCTACTTCAGCGCCAGAAATAGATGCGTTGGTTTTGTATAAAATGCCAATAGCTGCAGCGGTAAGTAAATAACGAATACAGTCGTCTTCAGACACGGGGTTTACAAATTTGTCGTAATAACAAAGCACCGCAGGAATAATACCCGCAGCACCATTGGTAGGCGCTGTTACTACTCGGCTTCCTGCGGCATTTTCTTCATTAACAGCCAAAGCAAATAAATTTACCCAGTCCATTGCGGTAAGCGGATCATTAGACTTTTCTACCATTAAAGAGCGGTATAATGCTGGCGCACGGCGATTAACTTTTAAACCACCAGGCAATATTCCTTCAGTAAGTATGCCCCGATCGACACTACCTCGCATTGCTTGCCAAATAGCAATTAACTTAGTACGTATGGTTGCCTCATCATTTAAGCACTTTTCATTGTGCATCATAATAGTACTGATACTTAAACCTTTTTCTTGTGCTATAGTCAGCAGCTGTGCGGCGTTTGTAAATTTATGCGGTCGGTCGATATTCTCATGTAGAGATAGTGCTTTATCCTTCTCTTTCTCAAAGTCACAATCTAGCACGATAAACCCACCACCTATAGAATAATAAGTTTGTTCTAACAGGATTTTTTCGCCTTGGTAGGCAAAAAGTGTTAATGCATTGGCGTGTGCTGGTAATCTTTTTCTATGATGATAAATAATGGCATTATTTTTTGGAAAATTTACCAAATGGCTACCATCGAGTTGTATTTTTTGACGTGTCACCACTCCAGCAAGAATAGTTTCAATGGTGTCTACAGGAATCGTTTCTGGGGTTTCGCCAGATAAGCCTAAAATAATGGCTTTACCTGTACCGTGGCCAATACCTGTTTGACCCAAAGAACCAAAAAGTTCACATTTAACGCGATTCGTTTTTATGAGTAAAGTTTGTTTTTTTAGTTCTTCAACAAAAAGTTTTGCTGCTTTCATTGGGCCAACAGTATGAGAGCTTGATGGGCCAATGCCTATAGAAAACATATCAAATACGCTAATCATGTTTAATTCCGAATAAAATTTTAATATTTTATGTTTTGTTTGGTGTTAATATGGTTAATGATAGCTGAAAGATATAATTTTTGACAATAAATATTCGATTTTGTTAGCATGAAGTTGTTAGTATAAAATTAAATATGTTGGTACTAGGCTAATAACGTTATTTTATTCGGTTAACTAAGTCTTTCATCATTGCAGCTGTTGCCCCCCAAATATTATAGTGCTTATAAGGGTAAAAGTGCACATTGTGATGGCGGCCATGACGATAAGAGTCGACTATAAGATGGTTTTCGTCTTGCAAAAAGTGTTGTAGTGGCACGTGAAATATTTCATCCACTTCATTTTTATCTTTAATGTAACTCTGAACGGAGTCAATCATGGCAATAATAGGTGTAACTTGATAGCCACTGATAATTTCATAACTTGGAAGTTGGCCAATAACAGTGACGTTTTCGGGATTCAGTCCTATTTCTTCTTGCGCTTCTCTTAATGCTGTGTGGGTAAGGTCTATATCTGTTTGTTCAACTTTGCCTCCAGGAAAGCTGATTTGTGAAGGGTGATGCTTTAAATGGCTGGCTCGTTTTGTTAATAACACCTGCAAACCATTTGTGGAAAATGTGTTTTGGTTATTGTCTTCTATATAATTATCTGCTGTGTTTAGGTTATCACATAAAGCGATTAGTACCGCTGCTGATCTAAGAGGCGCATGGTGTTGGTAATTATGACAGGAATCATATTGTTGTTTTAGGTGGAATCTAAATAAAAACTCGTCTTTATTCATGGTTTTTATTTTCCTTCTTATTCAGTTTAGCTAATACAGGTAAAATACGATTTACCTTATCAAAGGTTTCTTGAAACTCACTTGTTGCCGTTGAATCTGCAACTAAACCACCACCAGCCCAACAATATATTTGATTAACTTTTGAGGGAGAAATATTATGTTCATTTTTAATAGCAATCAAAGTTCGAATAGTGATACTGGTATCCATGGTGCCACAGCTTGAAATATAACCTATGCTGCCACAATATACACTGCGTCTATGAGGTTCAAGTTGTTCAATAATTTCCATGGCACGAATTTTGGGAGCGCCTGTGATAGAGCCGCCAGGAAAGGCACCACGCAGTAAATCATGAGCATTACAATGCTCTGCAAGTTCACCTTCCACGGTACTCACTAAATGATGAACCGCAGGAAAGCTTTCAATAGCAAACAATTTAGGCACTATTACCGTGTTCGGTTTACAAACTTTTGATAGATCATTACGCAACAAATCAACAATCATTAAATTTTCAGCACGGTCTTTAGTTGAGTTCAGTAATTTTTCTGCGTTGGTAATATCTTGTTTTTTGTTAATATTCCTTGGCATAGTGCCTTTAATGGGTTTACTTTGCACCTTGCTTTGTTGACATCGCAAAAAACGCTCTGGTGAAACACTTAAAATACTTGCGTTGTCTAATCGCATAAAAGCAGAAAAAGGTGCTTTGTTTGCAGCCCTTAGTGCACAGTATGCTTGAAATTCATCACCTTGATATTGAGCATTAAAGCGTTGGGCTAAATTGATTTGATAACAATCACCCGATGATAAATATTGCAGAACTTGTTCAAATTTCTCCGTATAAGTGGCTTTATCCATGTTGCTGTGCCAAGGGGAAGTTAAAGTAAAGTTTTGTGTATTATCGTTATTATTGTTTGGCGTTGTTATTAATGAATGTAAAAAATTTTCTAAACTCTCACGCTTATCTTCTGGACAAACCAAAAAATATTGTGCTGATTTATGCTCATAAATAACTGCTTGAGAATAGATACCCATCGCCATTTCAGGTAGTGTTATGTCCTGTTTTGCTTTTGTAGGTAATTTCTCAAAACGGCGGCCTAAATCATAGGATAAATAGCCTAATGCCCCTCCTACAAATGGTAAATTATGCAGAGGTGATTTTACTGGTGAGATAACTTGATTTTGAATTTTTTCTAGTAAAGTTAAAGGGTCATCTTCACTTATTGTCGTATTAGCGGCTGTTAAATTATTTTTATAATAAATATGGGTTTTATTGCCATAAGTACTTAATGTGACTTCAGGTTGCCACACTAAAATATCAAAACACGCATCAATATGTTCGCTTTCTCCAGAATCGAGCCAGACTGCCCAAGGTTGTTGTGCTAAGGGCGTAAATAAATCTAATGGGGTAACTGATGTTGCCAAGGTCAATTTTTCAACAGACAGGTTTAGCGGTTTATATGACAATAAAGTTTTGGAATGCAAGACGGTGGTTACTCAAGTTATTGATGAATCAGTGTATCTTAAAATTACTGGATAATTATCCAATAATTGTTCATATTCTACTATTAGCTACTAGCTGTAGTTTTAATAGAAAGGTATTATAATAGAAACAAATTATATACCCAAATGAATTGAAATTGCAGGTTTTAGTGTACTTGGGTATTCACACCGTTAAAGAGAGTTGAGAGCAAAATGTCCCATAAAATTATCAAACAACAAGACTTAATCGACAGTGTTGAAGATGCACTGCAGTATATTTCTTATTATCATCCACTTGATTTTATTCAAGCATTAGAAAAAGCCTATCACAGAGAACAAAATACAGCAGCAAAAGATGCCATTGCACAAATTCTTATTAACTCTCGTATGTCAGCTACAGGTAAACGTCCTATCTGCCAAGATACAGGCATTGTTACCTGTTTTGTAAAAGTAGGTATGGCCGTACAGTGGGATAAAACGGATATGACAGTTCAGCAAATGGTTGATGAAGGAACACGCCGTGCTTATATGAATCCTGATAATCCTTTACGTGCATCAATTGTTGCAGATCCTGCTGGCGCACGTAAAAATACAAAAGATAATACGCCGTCAGTAGTACACATTGACCTTGTTGAAGGTGATGAAATTGAAGTGATGATAGCGGCTAAAGGTGGCGGTAGCGAAAATAAAACTAAAATGGCGATGTTAAATCCATCAGACTCTATTGCTGATTGGGTAGTAGCAACTTTACCTTCAATGGGGGCTGGTTGGTGTCCGCCAGGAATGTTGGGCATAGGTATTGGTGGTACAGCAGAGAAAGCAGGTGTATTAGCTAAGGAAAGTTTAATGGAACCTGTTAATATTCAAGAATTAATGGACAGAGGACCTCAAAATGCTGAAGAAGAACTGCGCCTAGAGATTTTTGACCGTGTAAATAAATTAGGTATTGGTGCCCAAGGTTTGGGTGGTTTAACCACCGTTGTTGATGTAAAAATTAATACTGTGCCGACTCATGCTGCCTCTAAACCTGTAGTGATGATTCCCAATTGCGCTGCCACCCGACATGTACACTTTCATTTAGATGGTTCTGGTCCTGCAGATTTAACACCACCAAAATTAGAAGAATGGCCAGACATTACTTGGGAAGTTGGTGAAAATGTTCGTCGTGTCAATGTGAATGGGTTAACGAAAGCTGATATTGCACAATGGAAAACAGGTGAAACGGTATTGTTAAGTGGTACTATTTTAACGGGTCGTGATGCTGCCCATAAACGTATTCAGGATATGTTAGCAGCAGGGGAAAAACTACCTGTAGATTTCACTGATAAGTTTATTTATTACGTTGGCCCCGTTGATGCTGTTGGTGATGAAGCGGTTGGCCCTGCGGGTCCAACGACTGCGACAAGAATGGATAAGTTTTCAGATATGATGCTTGCTCAAACAGGGCTTTTAGGATCTATTGGTAAATCTGAGCGTGGTGCTGCCACATGTGAAAGTATTAAAAATCATAACTCGGTGTATTTAATGGCTGTTGGTGGTGCTGCTTATTTAGTATCAAAAGCGATTAAAAAAGCAAAAGTGGTTGCTTTTGAAGAGTTAGGAATGGAAGCTATTTATGAGTTTGAAGTTGAAGACATGCCTGTGACAGTGGCTGTTGATAGCTCAGGCGAATCAGCCCATGTGACAGGCCCTGCAATTTGGAAAGCTAAAATAGAAGAGTTAGATCAAAAATTAAAAGTGTAAAATTTATTCTAGCCCCCGCATTGAATGCTATGCGGGGGGATTTACTTGTTCATAAAGGGTTAATTGCTTTATTGGGTTTTGCCTTCTAATAATGAAAAAATGAAATCAACCATTTGAGTTTGTACTGTAAAATGATCTTCTCCAAAGCCATTATAGGTTCTTTCAGCTTCTATATTAATGTAACGGTAGCCTTTCATTTCTGCATAAACTGATAAAGAACCATCGTCTTCATCTGGCTCATAAGCGACTTCAGGATTTTGTAGCACAGCATTCCAACCGTATTGTTTGGTAATTTCAAAATCGTTTTTATTTGTTAGAAAATATAAATCATCTTCATCATAAGTGCCATTTGATACATCTATTAAGTATTTAGCACCACTGTTGAGTTTTGTTTGGTAGCGAATAATTGAAACATCGCCTGTACCTTTTTTATTATCACCTTCAAAACCATTAGTATTATTATGCATAGCTACTAAGGCTGTTAGTTGACTAGCATTTAAGGCGGTTAGTATAAATTGGCTTAATGATTCAGCTAGCTGTTCGGTTTTACTTACAAATAACGGTTGCTTGCTTATTGTTGGGTTTAATTTTTTTATCGTTGCTATTCTGCCATGTTCAGTAAAGATACGATTAGGATCGATTTTTACTTTTTTACCGTCAATGTTAAGGGTAACTAGGCGTTTTCCATTTTGTCTTAAAACAGCGAATATTCCACCTTTTTCAATTATCTTTTTAGCAACATATTGGTTAGCAACAAACTCATCTTCGTGTGGTGCAAAAAAAGCCCATTTATTATTTGTATCGTTATTGCCGACTATTTCTAAATAGATATTAGATTGCTGTGGAAAAACTAAAGCATGAGATAATACTAAAAGTAAATTATGCATAAACTGTCTCTACTTAACGGCTGTTTCAGTTAATGTTAACTTCTTATTGTTTGCATCGAGAGTTGACATAGCGCCAATAGGAATAGTTGAAATATCGTCAATGTGGCCAATCATTAACCCCTTTAACACAGGGATATTCAAATCACCCAATCGATCTTTTATCACTTCTTCAATACTTAGCGAGTTGCCAGTAGCCGAGCAATCAGTACATTTACCAAACACTATGCCAGAAAGTTTACTTAATCTGCCAGAAATTTTTAAATGCGTTAGCATACCATCGATTCGATAAGGCGCCTCTTCAACATCCTCTAAAAATAGAATTTTATTGGTATAATCAGGTTCAAAGGGAGTGCCTATTAATTTTACCATCAACGAAAGATTACCACCAATAAGCTGACCATGGGCGAGGCCTTTATTAATTAAAGTCACTCTATTGTCTTTTTCTGCTTGGCCTTCCTTTGCTTCGAAAATCGGAGGACTGCCAAGATCTACATTTGCTTGTGGTGTAAATAAAATTTTCTTAAAACTTTGTAGGGTATATTCAGTAAAGTTTTGTTTGGCGATAGGACCATGAAATGTAATTAAACCAGTGCGGGCATAAATG
Organism: Colwellia sp. E150_009; assembly: GCF_053543955.1. Taxonomy (NCBI): domain Bacteria; kingdom Pseudomonadati; phylum Pseudomonadota; class Gammaproteobacteria; order Alteromonadales; family Colwelliaceae; genus Colwellia; species Colwellia sp. E150_009. Next base: position 84,430 of record NZ_JBHFOM010000009.1, on the reverse strand, counting down.
GCATTTAATAGTGCTGTAATATCACTATAACCTATAAGTACTTTAGGGTTTTTAGCGATAAGTTCGTAATCTAAATAGGGTAATATTCTCGGCGAGCCATAGCCACCTCGTAAACAAAAGATACCGTCAATGTCTTTGTTCTGGAACATATCGTTAATATCCCAAGCACGATCTTTGTCTTTTCCAGCCAAATAACCGTTTCGCTCAAAAATATACTTACCTTTTTTCACTTTAAAACCAAAAGATTTTAAGACATCTGCAGCAAAATGAATTTCTTCATCTTCCCAGGTGTTACTACTGGGTGTAATTAAACCAATAGTGTCTCCTGCTTTTAAACGCTTAGGTTTTATTTGAGGATCAGTCTTCAAACCAACTTTATTTACTGTAGCTGCGTTGGTAATGTTGGGAAGAAAGCTTGCTGCAATGGCAGAACTGATCATTGCTTTTATAAAGGTTCTTCTTGGCGTCATTTTTATTCCTATTTTCATTTTAGAATAGTAAATTAGGAGTATACAGTAAAATTTTTTTATTACAAAAAAAACCAATATTAAGAATTTTATAGTATTTTTAACTTATGTGTTCACAATAGTTAAATGCTATAATTTATCTTTTTAAACTTTAAGTTAAGGTTGAACATTAATGTCAATGTCGCGATTAAACGTTATCCCTCGTGTGAGCCTGTCTCATAGTCCTACTCCGCTTGAAGCGATGCCTAAATTATCAAAATTATTAAATCGTAATATTTTTGTTAAGCGTGATGATTGCACTGGTTTATCTGGTGGTGGTAATAAAACACGTAAATTAGAATATTTGGTTGCAGATGCGTTAGCTGCGAATGCAGATACCTTAGTCACTGTTGGGGGAATTCAATCAAATCATGCGCGACAAACGGCAGCTGCAGCAGCTAAATTTGGTTTAAAGTGTGAGTTGGTATTAGAGGATGTTAAGGGTACGCCAAAGTTTGATTACTACCATAATGGCAATATACTTTTAAATAATTTATTGGGTGCAACGGTGCATCGTTTATCTGAAGAAGAAAATTGCACTGATTACGCCGATGAACTAATGAATGAGCTACAAGCAAAAGGAAAAAATCCTTATTTTATTCCTATGGGGGGGTCCAATGAAATTGGCAGTTTAGGCTATATACAATGCGCACAAGAAATAATTAGCCAAATAAATGAGCAAAAAATAGCACTTGACCATATTGTACTCGCTACAGGTAGCGCTGGTACGCAAGCAGGGCTATTAGCGGGGTTAATTTTAGCAGGTGTTGATATTCCTGTCTTGGGTGTGTGTGTGAGTCGTCCAGAGAATGAGCAGGTTGACATAGTAACGGCTTTATTGAAAAAAACATTAACCTTGATTGGTTTAGATCCTAAGTTAGTAAAAAATCGAGTGTTTGCAAATGGCAATTATTATGGCGATGGATACGGTATACCTACAGATAAAATGATTGAGGCTGTTAGGCTTTGTGCACAAAATGAAGGGTTGATTCTAGATCCTGTGTATACGGGGAAAGGAATGTCAGGTTTAATTGACTTATGTAGAACAGATGTGTTTGACGAGAAAGATAATATTTTATTTATCCACACTGGTGGTAGCCAAGGGATATATGCTTATCAAGAAATATTTTAATTAATATTGTTTTTGTAGTGGAATATGGTTTTTAATAAAAAATTACATTTGTTAGTTATTTCTTGAATAATCTATTCTTATTTGTCAGTATGCTCTATTGATGACTTTTATGTAAAGGCTTAAATATGGAATGGTATTCATTGTTACCGCCGCTCGTTGCTGTTGCAATCGTATTGTGGAAAAAGGAAGTTATATTGGCATTATTGCTAGCTATTATGACTTCTGAAATATTACTTGTAGAAACTAGCGCAACAATGCTGTTTCATGGAGGTATTGGAACATTTGAACGTATCGTTTCTATTTTTGGCTCAGATGGAAATACACGAATTATTCTTTTTAGTTTAATTATTGGCGCGGTTTTGGCCTTTATGCGTCATTCTGGTGGCGTAACAGCAATGGTTGAATATGTTATTGCTAAAGGGATAGGTAAAAACAGGCGTCAAGCAGCCTTCATGGCAAATTTTACAGGCATGGCAATTTTTATTGAAAGTAACCTTTCTGTGTTAACCGCAGGGATAGTTTCCCGAGGGTTATTTGACCGTTATAAAATGAGCAGAGCCACACTCGCCTTTATTATTGACAGCAGTGCCGCACCTATTTGTATTTTAGTATTGCTTAATGGTTGGGGGGCTTTTGTTTTAGGCTTATTGAGTAATTATGATTTTCAGCAAAGTGCAGCAGAAGTGATGTGGGGAACCATTGCACTCAATTTTTATCCTATTATTGCGCTAATGATGGTTTGGTATACTGCATATACTGGAAATTTACATGGCCCACTGGCACGTTCAAAATCAATAGTTGAGCATGATGAAGAGCGTCATCATGAATTTAAACCGACAAAAGCAAGGTTTATGTTTTTGCCATTACTCACCATGGTTTTTGGCATGATCGCTTTTATGTTCTGGACTGGTGATGGCACTTTAGCTAATGGCAGTGGTTCAAAGTCAGTATTGTATGCCACCATTAGTGCCTGTTTGGTTGCTTATATCATGATGTTATCAACTAAAAAATTTACACACCATCAACTTGTTAAAATTGGCTTTGATGGAATGAGTGAATTATTGCCTTTAGTGACTATTGTTTTATTATCATTAACCTTGGGTGCCAGTTTAAAAGAATTAGGAACAGGTATTTATGTCTCACAAATCATTGGAGATTCTTTACCATTATTTATGATTGCGCCTATGTTATTTTTAGCTGGTGCCTTTATAGCTTTTTCTACAGGTACCTCATGGGGAACCTTTGCAATACTTATTCCTATTGGCGTTCCACTTATTCAAACACTAGGTCTACCACCTTCATTTATTATTGCAGCTATTTTAGGAGGTGGTGTTTTTGGTGATCATTGTTCACCTATTTCCGACACCACAGCTGTTTCAGCTATCGCCTCTGGTTGTGAATTATTGGAGCATGTTAAAACTCAATTACCTTATGCATTATTTGGTGGTGCGTTAACGCTTATTTTATATACCTTATATGGCATAGCTTTTTTATAAGAAGCGTAGTTCATTATCGCTAGGGCTAATTTATTTTTAATATAGCTTGGCTTTATTCATTAACACGAGACTTTTTAATGATGAAAAATTATTTAATTTCATTAACTTTCATTTGTACCTTGGTAGGGGTGCCATTGTGTGCTCAAGCAAATTCTGCCCATAATGATGTGTTTGATGCGGAAAAGGTAGATACGTTAGTTAATAATGTTTTGACCACTTTTAAAGTGCCTGGAGCAGCAATAGGCGTGATAAAAGATGGTGAGGTTTTATTAAGTAAAGGTTACGGGCTACAAGATATTAATCAGTCACTACCGATTGATCAAAATACAGTTTTTAAAATTGCATCGACAACAAAAGCTTTCACGGCGGCGGCGTTAGCTATATTGATAGATCAAAAAAAGATTACTTGGGAAACTAAAGTAGTTGACATTATTCCAAACTTTGCACTTTATGATGAATGGGTAAGTAAGGAGTTTACCATTGCTGATTTATTAACGCATCGCAGTGGTCTGGCTCGTTTTGCAGGTGATTTAATGTTATGGCCTGAGCCTGCAGGTTTTAGCCGTAATGAAATTATTAATAACTTGAAATATTTGAAGCCAGCTTCAGGTTTTCGCAGTAAATATGCTTATGATAATTTACTGTATATAGTTGCAGGAGAGATTGTTGCAAAAATATCAGGTGTCTCTTGGGAAATATTTGTAGAAGAAAATATTTTTTTACCCCTTCAAATGAAACGTTGTTTTGCAGGGCCAGTTCCAGCAAAACAGATGAAAAACATTGCTCAGCCGCATGGGTTAATCAATAACAAGCCCACCATTATTAAGCGTAACCAAACGTATCATAAAGAGAGCGTTATGGCGGCTGCAGGTGGCATAAAATGCAGTGTTAATGATTTACTTATTTGGGTTGAAACTCAGTTAAATAGAGGTGTATCTCCATCGGGTATTAGTATTTTCAATGAAGAACAAAGTGAAGTGATGTGGCAACCACACACTATTTTGCCCGTTAGTGAATATGACAAGCAATTTGATAATACTCATTTTAAATCTTACGGTTTGGGGTGGCATTTAGCTGATATGCATGGCTTTAAACGTGTTTCTCATACTGGCACATTATCAGGTAATTTATCTTACATTACTTTAATACCAGAGCTTGATTTAGGTGTGATTGTACTGATTAATCAAAACTCATATTACGCAAGAAATGCAATAATGAGCAGTATTGTTCAATCATTTATGGATATTGAGCAAAAAGATTGGTTGGCCATACAATTAAAACTCCAGCAAGAAAAACTTGCCAAAAAACATGCAACAGATTTTGATACTAGCCTTTCACTAAACGTAATACCTATTCGTAAACAGGTTGATTTACCTTTAAATGCTTATACTGGCCTTTATCAAGATCCTTGGTTTGGCCAAGTGAAAATTTCATTAAAAAATAAACAGCTTTACTTTCAATCATTGAAGTCAACAAGAATGAAGGGGCAAATGATTGAAAATCAAGATAATGAATTTATTGTTTGGTATGACGATAGAAGTCTAGAAGCAGATGCTTTTGCTCGATTTATTGTTGATGAGAACAACAACGTTATCTCATTAAAAATGGATAGATATTCTGATGATGTAGATGCCAGTTTTGATTATGTTGATTTAAATTTCACTCGTCTGTGAGAAAAGCCCATTGTCATTATTAATTAGCACCTATTTAAAGAATATATAGGGATAAGAGGAATTATGTTTGATCGTATAGGTCTGAAAACGACGTTTAGCTTAGTTGGAGTTATATTTATAACCGTTATTTTGTTTTTTAATTATCAAACTGAAAGGACGGAAATAGCACAAAAAATTGCTCAGAAAATTATGTTGGATATTCGGTATTATTGTCCTGAAATAACCGAGCATGTTGTTTTTACTGAAGACAACCAATGTGTGTCACCCGTAACGACACTTCCAAATGATCTATCCAAGTTGATTACAGATACATCGCTTGGTTCCATTATTTTATTTGCCGAAAACTTTACTGATATTGAGCAAGCTATTAACTTAACTCAAGATTTACAAAAAGCATCACGGTTATCAAAAAGTGGCAAGCCTTTATTCATTTCAATTGATCAAGAAGGTGGGCGGGTTGTTCGTTTACCAAGATCTATTGCGACTTCATTTACTGGTAATATGGCGATTGGTGCCACTTATCAAAATAACGGTGATTATTATGCAAGAAAAGTTGGAGAAGTTATTGGTGCTGAATTATTTGTCTTAGGCATTAACGTCAACCATTCTCCTGATGTCGACGTAAATATCAACCCTAACAATCCAGTTATTAATGTTCGTTCTTTTGGCGAAACACCTGAAATTGTTGCTGAATTAGGCCTTGCTATGCTTGAAGGGTTGCAGTCTAGAGGTGTTATTGGAACACTCAAACACTTCCCTGGTCATGGAGATACTAATACCGATAGTCACACTGGCTTACCCCGTGTTGAGCATATATATGACGTTGTTAAAGCGGTGGATTTATTACCATTTCAAAAAGCAATAGAACACGGTAATGCTCACATGATTATGACTGCCCATATTCAATATCCAGCGCTTGATAATAGCGTGGTGATTAATAAATTTGGTGACTCTATGGTAAAGCCCGCAACCCTGTCTAAAGAAATCTTAACGTCCTTGTTAAGAGATAAAATGGGCTTTGACGGTGTTGTTATTACGGATGCATTAGATATGGCAGGAATTTCCCAGTTTTTTTCTGAAGATGAAGCGGTTGTTCATACCTTTAATGCGGGGGCTGATATTGCCATGATGCCGATGAGTATTAGACAACCTTCGGATATACCTCGTTTTAAAGCATTTATTGACTTATTGGTAGACAAAGTATTATCGGGAGAATTATCTATTGATGAATTGAATAATTCAGTTGATAGAATTGTCACATTAAAGAAAAAGTTAATGGCTACTCCAAGCAGTAATGTGAACACACTCGTGACGAGAGCTAAAAAAATATTGGGTAGTAACAAACACAAAGATCTAGAACAAGCATTGGTTCAAGAGTCTGTAGTTGAGCTTAAGTCTAATGTCCAAATAGCAAAACATTTACCAAATATTAACAGAATTCACCTTGTCTTTCCTAAAAAAATACAGTCAGAGGCCATGGCATTGGCACTTAACAGTTATTCTTTAAGTATTGCAGGAAAACCTTGGGAAATTTCACTCTCCAATTTAGAAGATCTGGATGCTAATTTGATGCATCAAAGAATTGATAATAGTGAGCTGGTTATTGTGGCTAATGATAGTCAAAAAACAGCCGTCGAAACAGGACAAGCCAGCGATTTAATTAACGCTAAAATTATAAGTAATATGAAAAGTGCTGATCAAGCATTGAGTATTTTATCCTATGCTAAAGAAAAGGATCTAGCGACCATTTACATTTCACTTAACGCACCATATCAATTAGAAAAGTTTACTGATATTGCCGATTGGGTTTTAGCTTCTTTTGATGGAAATGCTTATCAAGAACCTGAAACACATAAATACACAGGGCCTGTTTTTAATGCTTTAGCACAAATAATAACAGGTCAAATTGCCACCATGGGGCATTTACCTATTACCGTAACACAATCGTTGCCATAAATGGGTTGTATAAAGTCAATAAAGAATGTTTGTGGGAATTCACTTGAGGGTTTTAAATGAAAATTAAGCGTTTTATTTTATTTGTATTTCTTATAAAGATAAATTTTTATGCTTGGGCGGCATCTGAATATTTTGAAAAAGGATCAGACGTGATCAATGTAAGCGAAGCACAATTAACAAGTGATTATTGGATTGATTTAAACCAAAAGCAGTTAAATGGTCAAAGTACTTTGATTGACTATGATAAAATCAATGAATTTAATCAACAAGTTATGAATAGTAGTGTTCATGTTATTGAACCGCTATTTATGAAGGAAATGTTAAATAAAGTCGAATTAATTACGTTAATTAATAAAATTAGCTCTGTACCTAAGGGCGCTCGATTTTATGATGATGGTCATAAATTAGGAGAAAAAGAGTTTAGCGGTTATAGAGATAATGTAAATATATCGGGCGTATTTGCTAATAATAAAGTGAAATGGGGATTAGTGGTTAAACGTTCTCCATTGCGAACATTTCCTACAAAAGACAGAGTTTACAATAAAGGAATGGATAAAGACCTTGATAGATTTCAAGAAACGGCCGTTTTTCCTGGTGAAGCTGTTGCTGTGTTGCATGAAAGTAAAGATAAACAATGGTACCTAGTACGTGCATACAATTACTTGGCTTGGGTTTCACAAAAAGACATTGCCGTTGGTAGCAAAGAAACAATTAATAACTTTATACAATCCAAACACTTTTTAGTAGTAACTGGCAGTAAAGTCTTTACTACTTTTGTGCCTAATAAGCCTGAGATCTCGCAAGTTCAGTTAGATATGGGAGTAAAGTTGCCGTTAATTAATAACGAAGAACATGTTGGGAATCTTTATGGGCAAAACCCCTATACCTCACACATAGTACAATTTCCTGTTCGAAATAAACAAGGAGAATTAGTTTTTTTACCTGCGATGATAGCAAAAAGTGAAGACACTAATATTGGATATTTAGCTTTTACAAAACAGAACATTATTAATCAAGCCTTTAAATTTTTAGGTGAGCGTTATGGCTGGGGTCATGATTATAATGCTCGAGACTGCACTGGTTTTGTTGGAGATATTTACAAAAGCTTCGGTTTATTAATGCCAAGAAACTCAGGTCAACAGGGTAGAGCGACTTATGGTAAAAACGTTCATTTTACGTCACAGTCGAATAAACAAGATAAATTAGCTGCGATAAGTCAATTAGAGGTTGGGGACTTACTCTATATTCCTGGTCATGTTGTGATGTATATAGGCACTTATAATAATCAACCCTATATTATTCATGATGTTAAAGGTTTGTCTTATTATCTAGAAAACAAACAATTTTATAAAGGAACATTAAATGGTGTCTCAGTTACCCCTTTACTGCCTTTACAGCTATCTAAGACGAAAAGTTATATTGATACTCTTTATAATATTAAAAAGATCAGACTCAATTAAAGCTTGTTGATAAATATAGAGAAACCATTAAGGCAGTAAAATGAAAATTACAAATATCCGTTTCGCCAAGTTAGTCGTACCGTTGCTAACCCCGTTTAAAACATCAATGAGGACAGTAGAAAATATTGAAGATTTAGTTGTTATTGTTGAGACTGATGCGGGTCAAATTGGTTATGGTTCAGCCCCCGCAACTCCTGTTATTACTGGTGATACGCATGGTTCAATTATAGCGGCAATAAATACGGTTATGCTGCCTAAGTTGCAGGGAATGGATATTGAAAACTTAAATGACATCATTAATGTGATTCAACGCTCGCTAGTAAATAATACCAGCGCGAAAGCAGCAGTAGAATTAGCAATATATGATTTGTGGGGAAAGCTTCATCAAGCTCCCCTCTATAAGTTACTGGGTGGAGGAAAAAACACCTTAAAAACCGATGTCACCATTAGTGTTGATAATATAGAAAAGATGATAAGTGACTCAATTAAAGCAATAGACGACGGCTTTGATATATTAAAAATTAAAATTGGCACGGATATCGAAGCAGATATTGACAGGGTAAAAGCTATTTATAATGCCATAGATAAAAATGTACAACTAAGATTAGATGTTAACCAAGGGTGGAGTGCTAAACAAACAGTTTATGCAGCCAATTATTTTGAACGTATTGGAATACAATTGGAGTTGATTGAACAGCCTGTGAGAGCAGATGATATTGCGGGTTTGAAATATATTTCTGATCGCGTACACACGCCTATTATGGCAGATGAAAGTGCGTTTTCACCTAAGCAAGTTATCGAACTGATCACAAGCCATTCAGTTGATATTATCAATATAAAACTAATGAAAACAGGTGGTATTTCAAATGCTATTAAAATTGCAGATATTGCTAAAATATATCAAGTGGAATGCATGATTGGTTGTATGCTTGAAGGAAGTATAGGTGTTTCTGCTGCGGCACATTTAGCGGTAGCAAAAGCTGATGTTATTACTAAAATTGATCTTGATGGCCCTGCATTGGGAATGTTTGATCCTATTTCTGGAGGTGTTTCCTTTAATAAATCAGTCATTACGTTAAATAATTCCCCCGGTTTGGGTATAGATTCAATCAATGGTTTGGTTGAATTATAAACAACGGTTGTATTCTCATTTAATTATATTTTGTTATATTTAATTATTAAAGTGTGGTAATGTTTGAATAAATTATTCCACTGATTATGTTAATTACCATATTATGGTGGTGTGAAATTTTGAGGATCATATGAACACACTCTATTCTGGGTTGGATTGGCTGGTTTTTGGTTTATACGGAATCTTATTATTAGCTTCTGGTTTCTACTTTAATCGCAAAAAATCTACTAATACTCAAGATTTTTTTCTTGGTGGAAACAAAATTCCAACGTGGATGGTCGCTATTTCTATTTTAGCAACATCACAATCTGCGGCCACTTTTTTAGGTGGGCCAGATCAAGGCTATCAAGGCGATTTATCTTATTTAGTGACTAATATTGGAGCGATCATAGCCGCGGTTTTAGTGACCATTTTTTTAGTGCCTAAATTTTATCAACAGAAAGTTTTTACTGTCTATGAACTGTTAGAAAAGCGAATGGGGAGTTCAGCAAAAAAGCAAGCAGGGATGATGTATTTGTTTGGAAGAGTTTTTGCTAGTGGGGCAAGGTTATACATGGCCGCTTTGGCTGTCGCTATGATTCTCTTTGGTAATATAGCAGCAGAAAATGTTATTATTGCTACGATTCTGTTAACTTTTGTTGGATTAATTTATACCGTATTCAGTGGTATAAAAACTGTTATATACAGCGATGTTATTCAGTGTGCAATTTATGTTAGTGCGGCTCTTTTTGTTATCTATTTTCTTTATACGGCAATACCCGCAAGCTTTACTCAAATTATCGATGCATTACAACATCCTGCTCCAAATCAGTCTTCAAAATTAGCACTTTTTAAGTTTGACTGGGATTTTTCTTCTGCAGGTGTGTTTAACTTTTGGTCAGCAATTACCGGTTTTATGTTGTTAAATTTTGCGGCATTTGGATTAGATCAAGACATGACACAACGTATTTTAACGTGTAAAAATGCCAAAGAAGCGAATAAAGCAATGCTGCTTTCGGTGCTATTGGTTATTCCTGTCATGTTGTTGTTCATTATTATTGGGCTATTGCTTTTTATCTTGTATCAACGCCCAGACATTATGCAGATGTTACCTACCAATGAACTTATTCAAGATTTTCAAGGTGAAAAAATTACTATTTTTATGTATTACGTACTTAATGAAATACCATCAGGCGTACGGGGTTTAGTTACTATTGGTATTATTGCTGCGGCCTTGTCTACGTTAAATTCAGGGTTAAATTCAATGTCATCAGTCGTGGTTAATGATTTATATCGTCCGTTTAAAGAAAAGAACAACATAGCGCTATCAGAGTCACATTATGTAAAAGCAGGGCAAGTTGGAATGATCGTTGTCGCTGTTGCATTATGTTTAATGGCAATATTATGCTTTTATTGGCAGCGGTATACGGATATGCCCCTATTAAAATTTGCATTAAGCGTTATGGTTTTTTCTTATAGTGGTTTATTAGGCGTGTATTTCACCGCATTATTTACCGAAAGAGGTAATCAACGCTCTGTTTTTTGGGCATTAACAATAGGTTTTTTGGTTACTTTGTTTTTTCAACCTTATGTTATGTCAGTTATTTTACCCGCACAGTGGATGTTTGATTTAGGTTTTACTTGGCAGTTATGTATTGGTGCTATTATCTCCTTTTGTGTTTGTATATTAGGCTCTAATAAAGTGAATGAAAAAAGCGTAGCTGCTTGTGAGAGTATATAACCTATGGATAATATTATTAATAACCGAAATTTTATCTTGGGTGTTGATGGAGGCGGAACTAAAACCATTGCTCGGCTTGAAAATTTAGACACAGCACAAAAATGGCAAGCGATAAGCGGACCAGCTTCACTCACTAATGATTATAATGCTGCACTAGATAACTGTAAAATGTTACTCAGTGAATTATGTGCCAAAGCTGATTGTAAGCCTAGTGAAGTGACCGTTGTTTTTGGATTAGCGGGAGCGAGTAATAAGGAAAAAGCGCATCAATTTGAAGTGTCTATTTCAATCGGATATAAAGCCGTAAAAGTATATACTGATGCAAAAACGTCTCTTTATGGTGCTAATTTGGGTAAGCCTATAGCAATTGTATCGTTAGGTACGGGATCTGTTGGCGCGGTATTAACCGCCGAAGGAAAGGAGTTTCAAATTGGAGGTTGGGGGTTTAATGTTGGAGATGAAGGGAGTGGAGCAAAATTGGGAGTATTGATTGTTAAATCTGTATTATCAGAGATAGAAGATTCGGGTAATGTACATAGCCTATTGGCTCGAATTATTGTTAAAAGGTTTGGAGGAGTGTTAGATAATGTTTTAACTTGGTCAACGTCAGCGACACCTTCTGACTTTGCAAGTTTAGCACCGTTAGTTTTTGAATATCAAGACAGGTGTCATTTAGCTAAAAACATTTTAATTGAGCATGTTAATCACGTAGAAAACTTAATTAAAAAAACGCGCTCTAACCTACAGTTACCAGTTATTTTGCTTGGGGGGCTCTCTGTACCAACAATTCCATTTTTAAGTCCAGAATTACGATCTATGCTGACTAATGCAAAAGGTAACTCTTTAGACGGTGCATGTTTTTTAGCTAAACAGTTAAAATATAAGGTATCAGTAAATGAAGACTAAATTAAATGTTCAACAATCCCAATTAATTAATGACTTACAGCAGATGTCGTCTGAAGGGCGTAATCCTGCAACGATGGATTTAGATTTATTAGACACAACAAGTTTATTAGTTGCACTTAATAAAGAAGATCAGAAAGTTGCTCAAGTCGTTCATAGTGCAATTCCAGATATTGCTTCAGCCGTAGAAAGCATCGTCTCTGCTTTTAGTCAGGGAGGAAGATTAATTTATGTGGGGGCAGGTACCAGCGGCCGTTTAGGGGTATTAGACGCCGTAGAATGCCCACCAACATTCAGTGTTTCAGATCAGCAAATTATTGCATTGATTGCTGGCGGAAAAAGCGCAATGTATAAGGCTGTTGAAGGCGCTGAAGATGATCCTTTGCTGGCAATATCCGAGCTGAAAGAATGTCATGCGTGTCAAAACGATGTTGTGGTAGGTATAGCTGCTAGTGGACGAACCCCTTACACTATTTCAGCCTTACAATATGCTAAAAAAGTTGGTGCTGTTGCTATTGGGGTTGCTTGTAATTCAGGTTCTGAATTACTAAAAGAAGCTGATATTGCCATTTGTGCTGAAGTAGGGCCGGAGGCACTTACTGGTTCAACACGACTGAAGTCAGGAACAGCTCAAAAGTTTATTCTCAATATGCTGACCACAGCAAGTATGATTAAATCAGGTAAAAGCTATGAAAATTTAATGGTAGACGTTTATGCAAGTAATGAAAAACTGAAAGCAAGAGCCGTTCACATTGTTATGCAGGCAAGCACTTGTGACATTGAAACGGCCACTGCAGCTTTAGCCAAGGCTGGTAATAATGCTAAACTTGCTATTTTACTTGTTTTAACTGGTTTACCCATAAATAAGGCTAAAGAGCTATTAGAAAATAATCATGGTTTTTTAAGAGCTGCAGTTAACGAATGTGCCCACATATAGTAAAAACACTTAGCTTTTTATTAAGCTAAGTTTTTATTATTGCTCACGAAACTCTTTGACCGCATTATTACTCTTTTCTAATAGTTTTCTTCCCTGACTAGAAGATTGTGTAATAGCAATAAATAATATATCAATCACAAACTCTTGCGAGGTTCTTGCTAGGATAGATGATAAGCGTATAGATTCTTGTTCTGCAACTGAATAGAGTTTCACATCAGCATTTTCTGATACAGGAGTAGAGCCATATTTGGTTAAAGATATTACAGAGCTTTTATTTGCTTTTGCTTGTTCAGTTACCGATTTTATTTCTCTTGTTTGCCCTGATTCACTAATAGCAAAGACTAAATCACCTTTTTTAAATGTTGACACATAAGCTAGTTGTGCATGACCATCAGGCTCTGCATAGGCAGAAAGTCCTAATTTTTGTAATTTATACGAAAAATCTTTACCAACTAATGCTGAACCACCAAGTCCGCAAATTAAAATACGCTTGGCTGAGGTGATTAACTTAACGGCTTCTTCAAACGATTTTAGTTCATTCAATATTTTTGTTTCAGAAAGTACAGCCATTTTGCTGCTGAGCAATATATCAGCAATCTGAGTTAAATTTGAACTTAAGGTAATTTCGCCGTGTAATTTGGGATCACTAGTGTCATTGTTTAGTGCGTCAACTACAGCCATTTTAAACGCTGGATAACCTTTGTAACCTAATTTTTGCGTGAATTTAACCACACTAGATTGGCTTATGCCAATGACATTAGCTAATTCTTGCGATGATAATTCTCTTATTGCGTTGGATGATTTCAAAACAAAGTTAGCGAGTTTAAGTTCACTAACAGAGAGTGTTTTTTGAATCGCTTTAATTTTAACAAGTGCTGACATTGTTACCTACAGTAATAAATTATTTTTGAGTTTATATCATTATTTAATTAATCATTGCTAGCAATAAATAGTAACAGCGCTATATTTTAGTTAGTAAATAATAAAAACAATCGTTAAAAATAATAATATATTTATATTAATTGATAAAGTTGTAATAAAATATTTACTTTAATGTGTATTGTGATAAGTTAATAGAATAAAAAACATACATCAAAAACATCTAAAATAATAATTAACTTGGAGAAGCTAAACATGAAATTAACGAAAATAGCACTTTTCATTGCAATAGGGCTAGGTGTATCTACATTTGCACAGTCTGCTAGCATAAAAGGGAAGGTAACCGCAGAAGGCTCAGGCCTTGCTATTGGTGGTATTACGGTAACAGCCTCAAGTGAAAACATGCCAAAGCCACGTACCGCGGTAACAAACACTGATGGTAGTTACAATCTCCCAGCATTAATTCCTGGCACATATGAACTCACATTTGCTTCTGCTGATGGCACAACACGCAGAATGAGTGTTGAAGTTTTCTTAGACCAATCAACAAAAGTAAATTTATTACTTGAACCTGTTGATAAGAAAATCGAAGTAATTACAGTCACTGGGTCATCCATTGTTCGTGAAGGTAATTCTTCATTAACTAACTCTATCGGTGCAGATGTTGTTGAAAGTGTACCAACAGGTACAAACTACCGTGATTTGATGAAACTTATTCCAGGTGTTCAATATTCTGAAAACTCAGTTTTAGGACCGTCTGCTGGTGGTTCTGGCCGAGATAATAAGTATGGCTTTGATGGCGTTGATGTATCGTTACCTATGTTTGGTACGTTAGCGTCTGAGCCCTCTACTCATGATGTTCAAAGTGTTACTGTTGACCGAGGTGGAGCGAAAGCAATAGGTTTCAATCGTTCAGGTGGTTTTTCAATTGATACCATTTCTAAATCAGGTACGAATGAATTTCATGGTAGTTTAGAGTACAAAATTCAGAATAAGAACCTTGTTTCAGAAAAAGATGATGCTAATGGCGAATCATACGAATTAGATCAAAGTTGGTTAATCGGTAGCTTAAGTGGTCCTATCATAACGGATCAATTGTTTTTCTATGGTTCATTTTATCAACCAGAAGAAAATGAAGGTAATAAGTCTAATGCTACTGGTCCGGTAAAAGATTACGACAGTAAGCGTAAAGAATATTTTGGTAAATTAACTTATGCACCCATAGATGATTTATTATTAAACTTTAGTTACCGTACCTCTGATAAAAAAAATACAGGTGAATCGATTGAACCATTTAATGCCGATAGTACGTCAGAAGGTTCAAAAGCAGATCAAGACATTTTAACGTTTGAAGGTTCATATATTATTAGTGATTATACTACGTTAAATTTTCAATACAGTGAATTTACACTTGAAACCTCTGGTGGCCCTGATAGATTATTACCTGATGTTACACCTGTTTCAGGCGCTGATCTCGATTTAAGTAACCTAGATAACCTAGGTCTCTTTTCTGTACCCAACCTTCAACTCGACAATGATGAATTTGATAGTGCGGGTGCACAAGCGTTAATTGATCAATATGGTTATATTGGTGATGCAGGTGTGAAAACTGGTGGTGGTGGTATTGGTGCCGCTTCAACTATTAACCAAAACAACTTTTATCGTGACAGCTTTGAAATATCTTTAGAACATGAGTTAGATTTAGGGTCAACATTTCATAATATTCATGTTGGTTTTAAATGGGCTGAAGGTACAGAGACACTTAGTCGATACTCAAATGGTTGGGGTAGTTTAGAATATATTGGCGGTGAAGAAACTGCGTCTGATGGAACCCCTATTTATTATCGAACAATCACTCAACAAATGAGTTTGCAAGATGCGTCAGGCGCGACAGTACCTGAAATTGAGTCTTCAAGCGAAAGTTATAATATAGAAATCAATGATTCAATTGAATATGAAAACTTTATTTTCGAAGTGGGTGTACTCGTAAGTAAAGATGTTCTTTATGGCCAAGGTCTTAGAACCAATTCATCTAATGTGTCAGGGTATGAATTAGCACCAGGTGAAAAATATAAAATGTACACGGTTGATTTTAAAGATATGATTCAACCGCGTTTAGGGGCAACTTGGAATTACCAAGAAGATGCGTCAGTGTTCATTAATTATGCTCGTTATAATCCAGAAGCAACGTCATTAGCTCGTGCTGCTTCTTGGGCAAGAAATACGCGTTCTGCATTAGATGTTGATTTTGACAAAGACGGTAACTATATTGAATCAGAACCAAGAGATGGTTCATCAGGTAAGTTTTTTCAAGATGATATGACACCTCGAAGTATTGATGAGTTTACTATTGGTGCAACTAAGTCAATGTCTAATAATCTGTATTTACGTGGTCATGTACGTCATCGTAAAGGCGACCATTTCTGGGAAGATACACCGAATACTTCACGTCTTGATGATTATGAAAGTCCATTTGGTGGTGTGCCAGCGCATATTGCTGAAAAAGGGCTTTATATTGAAAACTTAGACGCAATGCGTGATGAAGTGGGTGGTTCATCATATGTTATTGCTGAGTTAGATGATGCCTTTACTAAGTATTGGGAAGTAAGTTTAGAAGCTGAATATCAGGGGGATCGTACTTACCTTAATGTTTCTTATGTATGGAGTCATTACTACGGAAGTTATGATCAAGATAATACGGGTGAGGATAGTGATACTAATTTATTTATTGGTTCATCAAACCTTGGTGATGGTGAAGGTCGACAAGTTTGGGATGGAAAATACGGAACATTAAATGGCGATAAACCTCATGTATTTAAAGCATTTGGTTACTATACTACCGATTGGGAAGCCAATGTTGGCGCATACTTTATCTATCAATCAGGTGATGTTTGGGAGAAATGGGACGGCTCTGTATATGGTTATGCTAGTTCAACCATTCGTTATGCGGAACATGCAGGTAGCCGCCGTGAAAGCAGCCATTGGCAATTGGATTTAAACTACAACCAAAACTTCACTTTTTATGATGATTATGTTGTTGAGTTTAAAGCTGATTTATTTAATGTTTTTGATAATCAAACTGGTTATGATTATGACCCATATGCATCACATACAACCTTTGGTGAAGCTCGTGAATTGATTAGTCCTCGTCGATTACAGTTATCGGTTAAAGTGGAATTTTGATCAGTGAATAAATAGTTAAATTTCAGCGTATTATTTAGAGTTATTATTTAAATCCCCGTCACTAGATGGGGATTTTTATTACTTCTATTAATGGTTATTAATACGTCTATTTTATAAGTTAATGAAAAGGTATAACGATGGGAAGGTTTGTTTTATTTGATGTTAAAAATAAAAAAATGTTTTTAACATGCCAACTCTTTATTTGCGGCTTGTTGCTATCCAGTTGTAGTTCATTGCCAATAAAGTCTATACCCTCCAACAATTTTAATGAACGAATCAAGTTTTTGGTAATGCATCACACAGCTATTGATTATGAAAAATCGGTTCATGCTCTGGTGGATAAAGGTGGCTTAAGTGCACATTACCTTATTCCAGAAACCAATGATGAAAGTTATAATGAAAATGAATTAAATATTTATCAATTAGTACCTGAATCTCAGCGTGCATGGCATGCTGGAAAAAGTTACTGGCAAGGCCGAACAGAATTGAACGACCAGTCTATTGGTATTGAAGTGGTTAATGTACCTGAATGTCGAAAATTAGATGATGCTATAGGAGAATATGTTAACGATAAGCAAGAAAATGGTGATAATAAATTGTGTATTTTTCCTGACTTTGATCCCAAGCAGGTTGAATTAATTATTAAGTTGTCACAAGATATTCTTAAACGTAATCCCGATATCTCGCCAACGCAAGTTATCGGACACTCTGATATAACCCCAACCCGAAAAAATGATCCAGGCCCAAGATTTCCGTGGCAACAATTATATCAAGCTGGTATTGGTGCTTGGTATGATACAGATACTGTTGATAAATACTGGCAAATGTTCGATAAAACAAAGCCTAACATTGGGCTTATTCAACACGCGCTAAGAAATTATGGCTATGGTGTTATTGAAACGGGCAAGTTAGATAGCCAAACACTTGATACGCTTTCTGCATTTCAAATGCATTTTATTCCTTGGAAAGTAACGGGAAACCCTGATACGAAATCTATTGCTATTTTGTTTGCTTTATTAGACAAGTACTTTCCAAATAAATTAGCAGCTTTATTGAACCGTTTTAATCATGAAATAACCAAAGAGCCTGTTGTATCTTTTATTAAAAAACGCGGACAAATAGACCAAAAATTCCCTGAAATAGAAAGAAGCACGCGTGAGTTGGTTAATGACCGAGCTATTTTTAAAAGCTATAAGGGAGGCGGCGAAATAATTATTGATAATAATGATGCTGCATCTGCTGATATTTATATCAATGGACAAAAGCTTAATATTGAACAGCAAATGGTTGCTGGTCAGCGTTATCAATATAGCTTGAAACGAAGAACCAGAAATGGTGTTAATACCCTAAAGGTTGAGAATATTTTGCCTGAAGGGGCATCACTACATATTACCATTCCATACCCTGAGCTTAAATTAACCAAAACAACTGGAGTTAGCGCTACATCTGGCCGTAGTCGACAAGATAAGCGTTTCATTAACGTTGACAAGCAAATTGAGTCAGATATTGAACAGGGCTTTCCTGGTGCGGTATTGTTGGTTATAAAAGACGGCGAAGTAATTAAAAACACTGCGTATGGTTACGCCAAAAAATATGCGGATGGCGGTGAACTATTAGCTTCGCCTGTGCCGATGACCACAGATAAAATTTTTGATATTGCCTCAAATACCAAAATGTTTGCGACCAATTTTGCTTTAATGAAGTTGGTCAGTGAAGGTAGATTAGATATCAATAAACCGTTAGCATTTTATTTACCTGATTATAAAGGTTCAGGCCGAGAAACACGATTAGTTAAAGACTTACTTACTCATAATGCAGGGTATGCTCCGCAAGTACGTTTTTTTGACAAAGCTAATAAACTTGGAGAGACTTTTTATTCTCAAAATAGTGAACATACTAAGCAATTAATTCTAACCAAAGTGCCATTTTCTATCGGCAGGGCAACTAAGCACATATATAGTGATACTGACTTTATGCTGTTAGGTATGTTAGTGGAGCGTATTACGGGTAAAATGCTAGATCAATATTGTGAGTATGATATTTATCAAACGCTTGGTTTAAAAAACACCCTGTTTACCCCGTTAAATAAAGGTAAAAGCAAACAGCAAATAGTGGCAACTGAAATTCACGGTACAACAAGGGGCGGAAGAGTTGATTTCGATAATGTTCGTCGTTATGTTTTACAAGGCGAGGTACATGACGAAAAAGCATTTCATTCATTTTCTGGCGTGGCTGGACATGCTGGGCTATTTTCAACAACCACTGATCTTGCGGTGTTAATGCAGACACTCTTGAACAGAGGAGGCTATGGAAGCACTCAGGTTTTTGAGCAAAATGTATTAGATCAATTCATAAAGCCAGCAGATACCGATGGTAGTTATGGTTTAGGCTGGCGTCGAAATAATAATGGTGCATTAAAATGGCATTTTGGGCCTTATGCAAGCCCTCTAGCATACGGGCACACAGGATGGACGGGAACAGTAACTGTTATTGATCCTGAGCACGATTTAGCTATTGTACTGTTAACGAATGCTCGGCATAGTATGATTGAAGGGGATGAAATCGATTACAACTTTAAAGGAAAAACCTTTGAAACAGGTAAATATGGCAGCATTATATCATTGGTTTATGAGGCTGTTTTATAGCTAAACTACTTCAAGAGACAGGATTCAGACGTCCTAAAATGAGAGTTTTTTTGGGCTTGGCGTTATACCAATTTGATTAAATTTCTTCCCAACTCAGCGCTTCATTAGCGAGCTTAGAACAAGGAAAATTGATTAAACATAGTTACTCTATATTTCTTCAATTTTGCGATGTTATCAGTTTGCTAATGAGCTCCCAAAGGGCGAGTTTAAAAGGCTTATATGCGGCGTTATTGATTTTGACAAGGGAATGACCATTCTCTTCAATCAATGCCTTGCCTCTAAGCCTTTTAATTCTCGCTGAGTGGGAAAGAACTTAATCAACTTGGTATTGTTAAACTATAATAAATAACCGCGTGTAAAGTGGGCATAAAGCATGATTTTAATTTATACCCACTTTACTGCTAATTTATCTTTACTCGTTAAGGGGGTTAACTTCCCTTTTGGGACGCATTCTCTTTTAGGTGAGCTGCAACAGTATCAATAATGCTAAAGGCGTTGGTAGCATGAGGAATACTATCAGAGCTCCATATATTCTTAACGCCTAAATCATTTAATTGCTTTATCGCACTATCAACAAAAAATGCATGTGTCACTATAATTGAAATACTCTTTGGTTTTTGTTGCTGAAGCTGTATTACTGCCTGTATCAGCGTTTTTCCTGTACTGGCTATATCATCAACAATAATAATGTCCTGCCCAGTTAGGTTAAGTGCTGGGTTTTCATCACACTCGTTTTCTTTTTCTGAAAAACTAACGGCTACATGTGTATCGCTATAACGTTGTTTCGTAGCTATGGTATATTGCCATTGATGTGGGGTAGCAATGGCTTTAACCCATTGTTGAGACTCTCCGTCAGGGCCAATAATGACAGGATGAGTGAACTTTTGCTTTAAAAAATCTGTTATTGCCTGTGTTGCATGTAAGGATATGGCTTCTTTATTTGGTATAGCCTCAGCTAAATTGTTGATACGATGTAAATGTGGATCTATGGTGATAACCCGATCAAAATATTCACTAAGTAATTTACCAATAATTTTTTGACTAATGGCTTCCCCTGCGTGGAAGGCCATGTCTTGTCGCATATAGCATAAATACGGAGTGACTAAGGTAATATGCTCAACGCCTTGGTTTTTTGCAGCAGCGGCAGTTATTATCAATTCAATTAGTTTTTCGTTAGGTTGGTATAGACTACGACAAATTATTATTTTACGTGGTAGCTCTGTGGGTAAGGTGACCTTTGTTTCACCGTCTGGAAATTGATGTAGATGAACTTGTTTCATAGGAAGAGTTAAAGAAAGCGCAAGTTTTTTTGCTTGCGGTAAATAGTCGTCAAAACCAAGTAGTAATGTCATTCTAGTTTCCGTGTTTTGTTATACGCTAAATCAATTAAGCCGTGTGAATTTAGTCAGTTAGATAAAATATTGTTCTGTTTTAGTCGAAGGTTTTGCTTTTATCGTATATACGTTTCCTTCGTCAGCAAGTTTTTTAGCAAACTCAAGCTCACTTTTAAAACAAGCATAGATAGTAAACAATGTATCACCTTTATTAACTTTTTCTCCTACCTTTTTAGATAAATCAATACCTGCTAATTTATCTATAGGGGCACCAGCTAAGCTGGCTATATTGGCAATTTTAAAATTATCTATCGTGTGTATATAGCCACTGTTTTGCGCTAATACGGTGTACTGTAATGGCGCTTGTTGATCATGATCATCTTGCTTACCTTGTGCCATAATAATAGCCTGCATTTTATCAAAAGCACGGCCAGACTCTAAAATATCGCGGGCAATAGCATAACCTTGCCCGCCTCTAACATCTGGATCAAACTCTAGTATACGTGCCGCTAAGCGTAATGATTTTTCGCGTAAATCAGCAGGAGCCTCTTTTTGGTTACTTAATACGCGTAGTACATCTCTAGCTTCTAATGCTGGACCTATACCATTGCCTATTGGCTGTGAACCATCAGTAAATACAACTTCAATATGCAAAGCAAATAAATCGCCAATATATTCAAATAGTTTTCTTAATTGTAATGCTTCTTGATTATCATGAATTTTAGCTGAGGCGCCAACAGGAATATCAATTAACAAGTGTGTTGAACCTGCAGCTATTTTTTTTGATAATATCGAAGCAACTAATTGGCCCGTAGAGTCCATTGATAAAGGACGTTCAACTGAAATTAATATATCGTCAACAGGTGCTAATTTTGCTGTGCCACCCCAAGCAAGCATCCCGCGGTGAGACTGTACAATCTTTTTCATTTTTTCTAGCGACAATTCAACTTTTGCTAACACCTCCATCGTGTCTGCAGTGCCCGCGGGGGAAGTAATTGCCCGACTAGAGGTTTTAGGCATTAACATACCATGTGCCGCTATAATAGGCATTACAATCATGGTGGTGCGGTTACCAGGAATACCACCAATGCAATGTTTATCAACTACAATAGACTCCCCCCAATTTAGGGTTTTCCCAGAGTTAACCATGGCTTTTGTTAAAAAGAATATTTCTTCTCGCTCTAAGCCATTATGACTACACGCAACTAAAAATGCTGCAATTTCCATTTTTGAATAACGGTTTTCTAAAATATCTTGGCAGATTAGGTGATACTCTTTTTCAGTGAGATTTTCACCTGCAATTTTTTTATGAACAGATTTTAGTGAAATAGGGGGTTTGGCTGGAGCAATGCAAACTTTAATGCCTTGTGGTTTGTTTAATTGTTTGAATGCTTGAGTACTTAACCCCAGTTCATCAATATCAACAATACTATTATCATCAACAATATTTAATACAGCCAATACAGGGTTGTCATATCCCTTAATGTAAATTTCTATTTTCATTAAGGCTTGAAAACCTTCTGTTCGATAAAGAGGACAATTTCGGTGTAAATACACCACATTTTCTTTAAACGTATCAATGGCAACAGACTTTAATTTAAGCATAGGTTTTCAACCTCAATTAATGGTTCATTAGGTTATTTTGGGAAAATACTTTACGCGTGTGCAAAGGCACGTTTTTCATAGTGTATACTAAAAATTTATCACAAAGTTAATGTAGATCATATGCTTGGATGAATCTAAATTTTTTAATAAAAAAGCCAATAGTGCAGGGTGCTATTGGCTTGTTAGTTAGGTTTGTCGTTATACGTATTTAATGTGATAAGTAGGTCGTAGGGGAATTACTTATCACTTTGTTTGTTGACATTGTTTGCATGAATCGTTTACTTAAAACTTTATTATTCAGCTAAACGAAGTAACTCATTAATACCTGTTTTAGCACGTGTTTTCGCGTCAACTTTTTTAACTATAATCGCTGCATATAAACTGTACTTACCGCATTTTGATGGCAAGTTACCTGGAACAACGACAGACCCAGCAGGTACACGGCCATAATGTATTTCACCTGTTTCACGGTCATAAATACGTGTACTTTGACCAATGTATACGCCCATTGAAATGACTGCGCCTTCTTCAATGACAACACCTTCTACTATTTCTGAGCGCGCGCCAATAAAGCAATTATCTTCTATGATCGTAGGGCCAGCTTGCAATGGCTCCAATACACCACCAATACCAACGCCACCTGATAAATGTACATTTTTGCCTATTTGAGCACACGAACCAACGGTCGCCCAACCATCAATCATGCATCCTTCATCAACGAATGCTCCTATATTTACAAAGCTAGGCATAACCACAACATTTTTACCTATAAAGCTACCCGTACGCACTGAGGCGCCAGGAACAACACGCACACCGTCAGCTTCAAACATTTCTTGAGTATAATCGCTGTATTTCATGGGGACTTTATCAAAAAAGGTACTTTCTGCACCATCAATCACTTGGTTGTCCCAAATGCGAAATGATAATAAGACAGCTTTTTTAAGCCATTGATGTACATGCCATTGACCAGCTATTTTTTCAGCAACGCGCGCTGAACCGTTGTTTAGTGCAGCTAATGATGCTAATACTGCTGTTTTTACTTCATCAGAAACGGTGGCAGGGCTAATGTTAGCTCTGTCTTCAAAAGCTTGTTCAATTGTACTTTCTAAGGCTGTTAAATCAGTCATTTATAAATTCCTATTACTTATTTCAATTTGTTTTAATCTATTTCTTGGGTTAATTTATCAGCTAATTGCTGTTTTTGTTGTTCGGTTAAAGCTGTGTTTTCATTGGTTGAAATAGTGAAAACATCATCGGCTTTCTCACCAAAGGTGGTGATTTTAGCTGAATGAATACTAATTTTGAGTTGTTGAAATACCTGAGCTATATTGCCGAGTAAACCTGGCCTGTCTAACGCTATGATTTCAATCATCGTTTTGGTTTTAGAGCTGATTTTAATGAAACTGGCTCTTAGTGGAAATTTAAATTGTTTTACTTCTCTACGAGCTGGTTGGAGTGGAATATCACACAGATTGTTTTGTTTAAGTTTTGTGCTTAAAGCACTAGCAATTTCACTTGTTTGATAACTCTCTTTAAGCGCTTTGCCACGAGAGTCTAGAATAATAAAAGTGTTAACGGTATAACCTGTTTTTGTGGTGATTATTTTCGCATCGTGAATAGATAGTTTTTTACTACCTAATAATTCAACAATAGTTGCAAAAGTGTTGATTTTTTCTTTTGCAAAAACAAAAACCTCTGTGCCGCCTCTGTATGGTTTAGGGCTTATTATTACCAGTGGCTCTTCTCTATTGTGCCCCACTATACGTTGGCAATGTCTGGCAATTTGCTCGGGAGAGTAGCGTAAAAAATAATCTGCTCTAAATTCTTTCCATAAGGAGTTTAAGGCGCTTTCATTAACGTGAGTCTCAACTAAAATATCTCTTGCTTGTTGTTGATTTTCACGAATTTTAGAGCGAGTTTCTACTGGTTTTGATAATCCACGGCGTAGTGCTCTTAAGGTGTTAAAGTATAAATCATGTAATAAGTTTGCTTTCCAGCTATTCCATAAACTTTCGTTAGTGGCGCGCATGTCGGCAACGGTTAAACAGTATAAGTAATCTAAATGGGCTTCATCGCGTACAATACCGCTAAAAGTACGAATAACATTCTCATCATTTATGTCGCGTCGTTGTGCGGTTACTGACATCAGCAAATGTTTTTCTACTAGCCAAGACACCATTTTGCTGTCGTGATTGCTCATTTTATGTGATTGACAAAAAAACAAGGCGTCTACAGCGCCGAGTTTTGCATGGTCTCCACCTCGACCTTTACCAATGTCATGAAAGATGCCTGCTAGATATAAAACCTCAGGTTTACGGATTTTTTGGACAATTTTGCTACATAAAGGGAATTTGTGGTTGTGTTCTTTTTGACTGAATTGATAAAGATTTTTTACTACGCGGTAACTATGCTCATCCACTGAATAGGCATGAAATAAATCAAATTGCATTTGACCAACAATATTACGCCATAGAGGTAAATAGGAACCGATGATTCCGTGGCGATGCATTAAGTTAAATGCTAAACCTAATCCACGAGGATGCTTAATAATGGTCATAAATATTTGCCGACATTGCTCGTAGTCTATTAACCCTGATATTAATCGTCGTCTTGCGTTTCTCATTAACCTGAGAGTATGTGAATGAATCCCTTTTATTTCTGGTTCTTGTGCAATAATCAAAAACATTTCAAGCATTTTTACAGGTCGCATAAAAATTCTATCGTTGGTCGTGTTAATTAGCGTATCGACTAACTCAAAGTCTTGATTGATTGTTTTGCTATTTGCTTGCTCTGGATCTTGAATTATTTCTTGTTTAAAGCGTTGTAATAAAATAGTATTTAACTCACCTACACGGGCAATAATACGGAAAAAACGCTTCATCATACGTTCGACGGGAGCTTTGCCTTCATCCCCAAACCCCATCATTTTGGCAACGTCAGTTTGATAGTCAAATAACAAACGGTTTTCGCTTCGTTTAGCGACAAGGTGCAAGGCAAAACGCATACGCCATAAATAGTCTTGTGCTTCAATAAGCTCAGCTAATTCATTTGGGTAGAGATAATTATGCTCTACAAGCTCTTCTAGTGAGTCAGCGAGAAAATGGCGTTTTGCAACCCAAGCAATAGTTTGAATATCACGCAACCCACCAGGGCTGGCCTTTAGATTAGGCTCTAATGTATAAGCCGCTCCATGATATTGTAAATGTCTTTTTTTCTGTTCTTTTCGTTTAGCGATAAAGAACTTTTCTGAAGTCCAAAATACATCCTCATTTACCAAAGGGAGCAATTGTTGCGTTAATATTTCATTACCTGTTATTTGTCTTAGTTCCATTAGATTGGTGGCAACGGTTACATCATTAATTGCCTGTTTAATACATTCTTTAATTGAACGTACACTGTGGCCAATATCAAGCTTGATATCCCAAAGTTGCGTGATAAAGCTAGAAATTTTTTCTTCTAATTCTAAATTAATATCAGTTTGGGTTAGTATTAAAATATCTATATCTGAAAAAGGGTGAAGCTCGCCACGCCCATAACCACCAACCGCAACTAAGCCAATTTGAAACTCATCTAGGTGATGTTGGCACCATAATTTTGTTAAGATAGCATCAACAAAGACGGCACGAGCAATTAATAGTTCTTTCACATCATAATCAGCAAAGGCTCCTGTAAGCCATTCATGAAAGCCTGAGGTTAATTGGCAAATATCTTTGCTGGATAAAATGTCAGTGGTAATCGCTAAGCTATCAATAAATGCTTCTGGGATTATGTCACTTTGTATAGGGTGATTATTCACGTATGTACCTATGTCGTTGCTTTGATGAATTTAGGTCGGCTTAATTGTGAAGAATTCGACTTATGGTTTCTTCTTTACGCAAGGTTAAAATTTCACAGCCTGTTTTTGTAACAACTAAGGTATGTTCCCACTGCGCTGATTTTTTACCATCACTAGTGTATACGGTCCAGTTATCTTCTTTGTCTAAAATAGTACCCGCTTTACCTAAGTTGATCATAGGTTCTATGGTAAAACACATGCCTTCTACCATTTTAGTTTTATCGTGGTTTTTATAATGAACAATTTGAGGTTCTTCATGAAATTCAACACCAATGCCGTGACCACAATAGTCTTTAACGATGGAATATCGGCCTTTACTTTTGATGAACTTTTGAATGGCTGAGCCAATTTCTCCAAATGCTGCGCCAGGTTTTACTTTTTTTAATCCAACGTACAATGATTCTTGTGCCAAACGACACAGGCGATTATCTTCAGCTGAAATATCACCAATAAGAAACATTTTACTAGTATCGCCGTGGTAGCCGTCTTTAATTACGGTAATATCTATGTTAATTATGTCACCATCTTTTAACACCGTGTCGTCAGGAATACCATGGCAAACAACATGGTTAACTGAGGTGCAAATAGATTTTGGAAAATGATGATAATTTAAGGGGGCAGAAATTGCCTCTTGCACATTTTCTGTGTAATCAGCACATAAGGTGTTTAACTCGTCTGTGGTGACTCCTGCTTTTACGTAAGGAGCAATCATTTCTAAAACATCACAAGCTAGTTGTCCTGCTATGCGCATTTTGGCTATTTCGTCTGGGCTTTTAATTTGTATGGACATACTGTTCTCTTACTAGTTTTTAGTATTTAAGTGTATTTATTCAATTCTAACTGAACTGCTTCAACAATCGCCTTGGGCTGTGATAAATAGAAGTTGTGATTCAAAAGTATTAATTGATCATCAATGGCTAACAGCAGTGCAGGTATTGCTTCTGTATTCATTAGCTCTTGCAAAGCATAAATTTCTTCTAATTGTATCAATGCATCTTTGCTGAGTTTATCACTTTTAAATACTTTTGCTGGTGGCGATAACTTTAACTCAGATATAATTGCCGCTAACTCTGTTTGATGCGCTAGTGGTTTTCCTTGTTCAAAATGAACTTTTTGTAGAGCATTGAGTAATGGTAATGCTAAATGTGGCGTTTTATGCTGTGCCCAAGTCATTAAATTAGCGGCTAAAATAGAGTTTTTATTTTGCTCAAGTAATTTCTTGTATGTATTTGAAAAATGGATGTTTGCTTGTTTTTCAACCGAGTTTATTTCATTTAACTTAATACTGCTTGCTTCGTCGTGTTTACCATCGAAAAAAGCAGTATGCCATAAATTGAGTGTTATATCAGGAAAGGCATTGTGTATTTCATTTATAAGTTTTGTCGCTACATAACTCCAAGGGCAGTGACTATCGTATAAAAAAAACAGTTGTACGGGTACTTTTTGTGTCGTCATTTCTTACCTAAAATTGTTTGTTTGAGCATGTTAGCTAGCTCAATAGTATGTGATTTTACCGTGATAAGTTGAATTATCCCAGTGAAATTTTTTCTGGTTAAAATTGTCGTTTTATGGTATAAAATGCCGCGCTGAAATCTTAGTGGTTGTTAAACTATTCAACAACGCTTGTTTTAGCGTCAATTAAACAGATCAATGCTTGCTTAGCTGCAACATGATTATATTATAAACTCACATACATCTATCAAAGGTATACTGGGGTGCTCCGCTGATAATTCATCTTGATGCTTTATATTAAGTAGCTCAAGATTACAGCATAAAGAGTCGTGTATATTGGGTGTATGAACGCTTAACCCCGTCAACCGTAAGGAAAGAAAATATAATGTCAAACGTTTCAATGCGCGATATGCTTAAAGCTGGTGTTCATTTTGGTCATAAAACTCGTTACTGGAATCCAAAAATGAAACCGTTCATTTTTGGTGCTCGTGATAAAGTTCATATCATCAACCTTGAACAAACTGTGCCTATGTTTAATGAAGCACTTGCTTTTATTAACAATGTTTCTTCTAAAAAAGGTAAAGTTTTATTTGTTGGTACTAAACGTGCCGCAAGCGATGCTATTAAAGAAGCAGCCATTAAATCTGATCAGTTTTTTGTTAATCACCGCTGGTTAGGTGGTATGTTGACTAACTGGAAAACAGTACGTCAATCAATCAAACGTTTAAAAGATCTTGAGTCACAAAGCACAGACGGTACTTTTGAAGCACTAACTAAAAAAGAAGCGTTAATGCGTACTCGTGAAATGGAAAAGCTTGATAAAAGCTTAGGTGGTATTAAGAACATGGGTGGTTTACCTGATGCAATTTTTATCATTGATGCAGATCACGAACATATTGCGATTAAAGAAGCAAACAACCTTGGTATCCCAGTAATTTCTGTTGTTGATACTAACTCAAACCCAGATAACATTGATTATATTGTTCCTGGTAATGATGACGCGATCCGTGCAGTAACTTTATACTGTGACGCTGTTGCTAACGCAGTAGTTGCTGGTCGTGAAAAAAACATCGTAGTACAAGCTGAAAAAGACGGTTTTGTTGAAACTGAATAATTACTTTTAGTAAAAATTGTAATTAAGAAAAACATTTCGTTTATCATAAAAGCATTGAAAAATAATTTTCTGTATTCTTTGCTTTTATGACACCTAATTTACTATTTATGCCCATAATTATGCTGTTGACTATATGCAATGTTTCAACAGGTGAGTGGGGATAACTGAAAACAGAGGAATTAACTCATGGCAATTACTGCTGCAATGGTTAAAGAACTTCGTGAACGCACAGCTGCGGGCATGATGGATTGTAAAAAAGCGTTACAAGAAGCTGACGGCGATATGGAACTTGCGATTGAAAATATGCGCAAGAGCGGTCAAGCAAAAGCGGCTAAAAAAGCGGGTAATATTGCTGCTGAAGGTACTATTTTAATTAAAGATGAAAACGGTGTTGCCGCTTTAGTTGAAGTAAACTGTCAAACTGATTTTGTTGCAAAAGATGCTAATTTCTTAGCGTTTGCTAACGAAGTGTTAGATGCTGCGGTTGCGTCAAAATCTACAATTGAAGAACTTCAAGCACAATTTGAAGAAAAACGTATCGCGTTAGTCACTAAAATTGGTGAAAACATCAATGTACGTCGTGTTGAGTATGTTGAAGGAGCTGCGTTAGCTTCTTACCGTCATGGCGCAACTATTGGTGTTGTAGTTGCTGGTGAAGGTGATGCTGAATCACTTAAGCATATTGCAATGCACGTAGCAGCAAGTAAGCCTGAATATCTTTCTCCAGAAGATGTGCCTGCTGAAGTGGTTGAAAAAGAAAAAGCGATTCAAATTGATATCGCCATGAATGAAGGCAAACCACAAGAAATTGCAGAGAAAATGGTAACTGGTCGTATGCGTAAGTTTACGGGTGAAGTTTCATTAACAGGCCAAGCTTTCATCATGGAACCTAAGAAAACTGTAGGTGAAGTATTGAAAGAGAAAGGCATTACTGTTTCTTCTTTTGTTCGCTTAGAAGTTGGTGAAGGTATTGAGAAAAAAGATGAAGATTTTGCTGCTGAAGTAGAAGCACAAATAGCTGCTGCTAAAGCCTAATTTTTTATTTGACCAAATAATATTGTTGCATTTACATATTGACTTAGTTAAATATTGTTATATGGGCTCAAGATAAAAAGGCGCTAGCACTTTGTTATTGGCTTAACTCATTAGAAGTACTCTAAAACGTCTACCTTGGTAGGCGTTTTTTTATGCGTTTTTTTTAGGTTGTATTGAAAATTGGCATAAAAAATGAGGCTTTTTTCAGTTAAGGCTTTCTTGAATAAGCTAAACGTATTAAAATGTTCGCGGTCTTTTTGACCCTAGCCTTTTTTCAGCGAGCCAAATAGGAATTTTCTCACATGACTACTAATTCAAAACCATCTTATCGTCGTATTCTTCTTAAACTTAGTGGTGAAGCGCTGATGGGGGAAGAAGGCTTTGGTATTGACCCAAAAATTCTTGACCGTATGGCACAAGAAATTAAAGAATTAGTTGAAATGGATATTCAAGTTGGATTAGTTATCGGTGGCGGTAATTTATTTCGCGGTGCAGGCCTAGCACAAGCAGGCATGAACCGTGTTGTTGGTGACCAAATGGGTATGTTAGCCACGGTAATGAATGGTTTAGCAATGCGCGATGCATTGCATCGCGCTTTTGTTAACACACGTTTAATGTCTGCTATCGATTTAGCGGGTGTTTGTGAGCGTTATAATTGGGCCAATGCAATTAGTTTATTAAAATCTGGCCGTGTTGTTATCTTTTCTGCGGGAACAGGCAATCCATTTTTTACTACTGACTCTGCTGCATGTTTACGTGGCATTGAAATTGAAGCTGATGTGGTATTAAAAGCAACAAAAGTTGATGGTATTTATTCTGAGGATCCAGTGAAAAACCCAGCAGCCGAACTATACAGTAAGTTAACGTTTGATGAAGTATTAGAGAAAGAACTAAAAGTTATGGACCTAGCTGCTTTTACTTTAGCGCGTGACCATAATATGCCTATACGAGTATTTAATATGAATAAACCAGGCGCACTGAAAGCTGTTATTATGGGACAAGAAGAAGGTACCGTTATCAGAAAGTTGTAAACCGACTTTCTTTAAATACACCGCATACATGCTATCGTTTGCGGAATTGTATAATATTTTGAATTTAACATTATTGAAATAATTGTAGGAAGAAATACTGTGATAGACGAAATTATTGAAGATGCGCAAGAACGCATGGCAAAAAGCATAGAATCTCTCAAGAGCAGCTTAAATAAGATTAGAACAGGACGTGCGCACGCTTCACTATTAGATAATATTAGTGTTGAGTACTATGGTATGGAAACACCGTTAAACCAAGTTGGTAATATTTCAGTGCCTGATGCACGTAACCTTTCAATTACCGTATTTGATAAAGGCATGATTTCAGCCGTAGAAAAAGCGATTATGAAATCAGACCTTGGTTTGAACCCACAATCGAACGGTACCCTTATTCGTATTCCTTTACCACCATTAACAGAAGAGCGCCGTAAAGATTTAGTTAAAGTTGTTCGTGGTGAAGCAGAAGGCGGAAAAGTTGCCATTCGTAATATTCGTCGCGATGCGAATTCAGACTTTAAAAGCTTACTAAAAGATAAAGAAATTAGTGAAGATGAACATCACCAAGCAGAAGATAGCATTCAAAAAGTAACCGATTCTTTTGTTAAACAAGTTGATGACGTATTAGCTAAAAAAGAAGCAGAATTAATGGAAATTTAATTTATTTCTTTGAACAGGCGCCAGTGTATTGTTGATACGAACTGGCGTTTTTGTATATTTAGTAAAATTTCACGAAAGGATAGTTAGTGGCTAATCAAATAGCATCACTAGATAACGAGCAAAAGATTCCTGCACATATTGCTATTATTATGGATGGCAATGGGCGTTGGGCTCAAGCTCAGGGAAAAAGGCGCGTTACCGGACATAAAGCAGGTGTTGAATCTGTACGTGCGGTTGTTAAAGGAGCGCGTAAGGCTGGAGTGAAAGCATTAACATTATTTGCTTTTAGCAGTGAAAATTGGCAAAGACCTGAAAAAGAAGTTAGTGTATTGATGGATTTATTTATGTATGTGCTAATGAGGGAAGTGAAGCGTTTACATAAGCATAATATTTGCTTTCAAGTGATTGGTGATATAAGTCGATTTTCTGATAAATTACAAAATAGTATTAAAAAATCAGAACAATTAACTGCAGGTAACAACGGATTGATTTTATCAATAGCAGCAAATTATGGTGGTCGCTGGGATATTACAAATGCAGCAAAAATATTGGCAAGACGAGTAAAAAATAATGAGATTTTGTTAGACGATATTGATGAAGAATTATTGCATTCGCATACCTGTTTAGCCGAATTACCCGCATTAGATTTGTTAATTCGTACTGGTGGCGATTACCGTATTAGTAACTTTTTATTATGGCAAGCAGCTTATGCAGAATTTTATTTTACAGAAACTCTTTGGCCAGACTTTAACGAAGAAGAGTTTGAAAAGGCATTGAACGTTTTTGATCAACGAGAACGTCGTTATGGTCAAACAGGCGAACAAATTAAACAGCTTCAAGTTTAAATATTAGAATATAGAATGGACTTTAGTCCGATGGAAGGAGAATCCCCTCTAGGTAAAGGATGTAAAAATACTTCTAAGAATAATACATGAGTATGTAAAAATAAGTATCTAAGTCAGTCAAACTATAAAAATTAAGACTTGAATATTACTAAAATAAAAAGGATATACCTTGCTTAAATTACGAATTATTACAGCATTGATTTTAGCACCTGCTGCAATTTCTGCAATTTTCTATTTACCCCTACTTTATTTTGCGGCCTTGTTGGCCGTGATCATTGGTATTGGCGCATGGGAGTGGGGACCGTTAATGGGGTTTGGTACAAAAACTCGTAGAATAGGTTTTGCGGCAACAACTATTATACTAATTGGTGGTATATGGTTTGTCATGTCTCCTGCTCATTTATGGATTACTTCAACGCAGCTACATGAATATGCGCTGGCCTTGTTATGGTTAGCGGTTGCTTGGTGGGTGTTTTCTGCTTTCTTAATGCTTTCTTACCCAAATGCCAGTAATTTTTGGTCAAAACATCGTTCCATTCGAGGAGTATTTGGCTGGCTAACGCTTGTGCCAACATGGCTTGCTTTTATGGTAATTCGCACAAACGACTATCAAGCTGATACTTACCATGGCGCGCAATTACTTATGTTTTTATTTTTAATGGTATGGAGTGCAGATATTGGGGCATATTTTGTGGGGAAAGCCTTCGGCAAAAATAAGTTGATGCCTAATGTAAGTCCAGGAAAAACCTTTGAAGGTTTTCTCGGTGGCGTTGTTTTTGCTTGTGTCTTGGTGGCAATAGCTGCCTACCAACTAGCTTGGAATAATGATCAAATTATGACAATACTATTAGTGACAGTATTAATTACTACTGTTTCTGTTTTAGGTGATCTCAATGAAAGTATGTTTAAGCGTCAAGCGGGAGTGAAAGACAGTGGCTCTATTTTACCAGGTCACGGTGGTATTTTAGATAGAATTGACAGCTTAACCGCTACTGCGCCTATTTTTGCGCTTTGCTACGTATTTTTTGGTTGGTAAATTAAGTGATAAAAACAAGCATATCCAACCCTACAAGAGTGCGCAATCTATGTATATTAGGCTCTACAGGTTCTATAGGAAAAAGTACATTAGAGGTCGTTCGTTTACACCCTGAAAAATTTAATATTGTCAGTTTGTCTGCTAATAGCAGTATAGATAAAGTTGTTGAGCAGTGTATTGAATTTACCCCGCAAATTGTCGTGATGGGAACCGTTCATTATGCTGAATTATTGACCTCACGTTTAATCGAGGAAAACTTAGGCGAAATTCAGGTGAAGCATGGTAGTGAAGCCCTGATAGATATTGCTCATGATTCTGCGTCAGATACTGTTATGGCAGCGATTGTTGGCGCAGCAGGGCTTATGCCAACACTCGCGGCGGTTAAAGCAGGTAAACGTGTTTTATTAGCAAATAAAGAAGCTTTGGTGACCTCTGGAGCTATATTTATTGATGCAGTCAAACAATCGGGAGCAGAGTTGCTTCCTATTGATAGTGAACATAATGCAATATTTCAAAGTTTACCATGGCAAGAACAAGCACGTGTTGGGCATTGTGAATTAAGTCAAAACGGTATTAGTAAAATACTCTTAACAGGGTCGGGTGGCCCTTTCCGCACTTGGCAATTGAGTGAGCTGGAAAGCGTTACACCAACGCAAGCATGTGCTCACCCAAATTGGGATATGGGCAGAAAAATATCTGTTGATTCAGCCACTATGATGAATAAAGGGTTAGAGTTAATTGAAGCAAAATGGTTATTTAATGTAGATGTTGAAGATATTCAAGTAGTATTACACCCACAAAGTACTATTCATTCTATGGTGCAATATTTAGATGGTTCAGTTATTGCTCAAATGGGTAATCCTGATATGCGCACACCTATTGCACATGCATTGGCTTATCCAGAACGGATTGATTCAGGTGTTGCATCACTTGATTTCTTTAATACTGCAGCTTTTGAATTTCAAGCAGTAGATTTTAGAAAATATCCTAACTTGAAATTGGCGATAGAAGCTTGTAAAAAAGGGCAGGCAGCCTGTACTGCATTGAATGCCGCAAACGAAATAGCTGTTGAAGCTTTTTTAGATGAAAAAATTAAATTTAATGATATTTACAAAATAAATGAAACTTCTGTGAAAAAATTTGTCTCAGAACAGGTAAGTAATATTAATGAGGTTATTTCCTTAGATGCGCGTGCTAGAGAATTTGCTCAACAATTATTGGTAAAATTTAAATGATTTCAATGAGCACCTATAGGGAACGAAAGAAGAATGTTTGAGTTTATTTGGAATGCCATCTCGTTTGTTGTAGCGCTGGGTATATTAGTCACAGTCCATGAATATGGACATTTTTGGGTAGCGCGCAAAAATGGTGTAAAGGTTGAACGTTTTTCTGTTGGGTTTGGTAAAGCTATATGGCGTAAAACTGCGACTGATGGCACTGAATATGTTATTGCCATGATCCCCTTGGGTGGTTATGTTAAAATGCTTGACGAGCGTGTTGATACCGTTAGCGAACAAGATAAAGATAAAACATTCAACTCAAAGTCAGTTTATCAACGTATAGCTATTATTGCAGCAGGCCCTTTTGCGAATTTTGCGTTTGCAATTTTTGCCTTTTATTTAATGTTTTTAATTGGTGTACCAAGTATTAAACCAATTGTTGCTGATATTGTTCCAGGCTCGATTGCGGCTGTTGCTCAAGTTCCTGATGATGTAGAAATTGTTGAGGTGGCAGGTAAAGAAACTCGCAATTGGCAAGATGTTAACTTAGCTTTAGTTGGTGAGATAGGTGCAGACTCAATCATAATAAAAGCCAAAGGTATTGATAGCCAATATGCCAAGAGTTATACCTTAACAACAGAAGATTGGCAATTTTCACCAGAAAAGCAGTCATCGTTGGCAAGCTTAGGTATTACGCCTTATCAACCAAAGGTATATAATGAACTTGCGCGTGTTGGTAAAGATAGCCCCGCAGCTGCAGGTGGTTTACAGGTAGGAGATAAACTTATCTCACTAAATAATGCCTCTTTAGCTGAAGGCTGGCTTGATTTTTCAACCAAAATAAAAGATTTTCCGAACACTAAAGTTGATATAACTCTTGAGCGCGCTGGGAATATAAAAACGATTGCCGTAACGCCTAAAGGTGTTGAGAAAAATGGTAAACTTATTGGTTATTTAGGTGTTTCTCCTAAGTCAGATGGTTGGCCTGAAGAGTATAAAATTGAAATTAGCTATGGTTTCTTTCCTGCCATAGGAGAAAGTGTTCATAGAACATGGAATTTAGTTGTATTGAGCTTTGATATGATCGGTAAATTAATTACGGGTGATGTCTCAGTAAAAAATTTGAGTGGACCAATAGCGATAGCGCAAGGAGCGGGTGATAGTGCAGGGTATGGTTTTGTTTATTTTTTAGGCTTTTTGGCATTAATTAGCATTAATTTAGGAATAATTAACCTTTTACCGTTACCAGTACTTGATGGCGGACACTTACTCTATTATCTTATAGAGCTTTTGACAGGAAAGCCTGTACCTGAAAATATTCAAGAGGCTGGGTTTAAGTTTGGGGCTTTGGCATTATTAGCATTAATGAGCATTGCCTTGTTTAATGATTTTAGTAGAGTGCTGGGTTAAATAGGTTTAAAGGTAGGAATAATTAACCTTTTACGCTTTGCCCAATTGAACCAGTACTTGATGGTGGACACTACTCTCTTGTCTTTATATAGGCTTATAGAGCTTTGGACAGGAAAGCCTGTACCAGAAAATATTCAAGAGGCTGGGTTTAAGTTTGGGGCTTTGGCATTATTAGCATTAATGAGCATTGCCTTGTTTAATGATTTTAGCCGAGTGCTGAGTCAAAGCATATTGAAATTAAATAAGAACCAATTAATCGTAGGCTTTAGGTTTTCAATCTAGCTCCTAAGTGTAGAAATTAAAAGAAGTAATAAAGTAAGCATTTATGATAATTAAAAAATTAGCCTTTGCCGTATTTTTAGGCGCTTTAGGTACAACAACACAAGCAGCCGAAGAATTTCAGGTTGAAGATATCGAAGTCAAAGGCTTACAACGTGTTGCTTTAGGTGCCGCATTAACGCATATTCCTTTTAATGTAGGGGATAATTTAAATAAATTTAGAATTTCTCAATCAATTAAGTCTCTGTATAAATCAGGTCATTTTAATGATATTCGTGTTTATCGTGATGGTAACCGTATTATTTACCGTGTTAGAGAACGTGAGACTATCAGTGAAATTACTTTTGATGGTAATAGTGATTTAAAAGACGAACAACTAACTGAAAGTTTAGATGGTAGTAATATTCGCGTAGGTGAAACATTAGACCGAACTGTTATTTCAGGCATTGAAATGGGTCTAGAAGACTTCTATCACAGTGTAGGAAAATACAACGCTGATGTAACCACCACGGTAACTCATTTACCTCGTAATAGAGTGAATTTAGAATTCAAATTTTCTGAAGGCGATGCCGCTGCACTTAAACAAATTAATTTGATTGGTAACGAAGTTTTTACCGATGCCCAAGTACTTGAGAATATAGAACTTACGTTTGATTCGCCATGGTGGAATTTTATGGCGCAAGATAGGTATCAAAAACAGACGTTACAAGGTGATATGGAAACCATCAGTAGCTATTATCTTGATCGAGGTTATCTTCGTTTCAAAGTTGATTCAACTCAAGTATCAATGACGCCAGACAAGCAATCAGTATATATTGCATTAAATGTTACCGAGGGCGAAACTTATACCATTAGTGGCGTTGATTTTATTGGTGATATGGCAGGTTTTGAGCAAACAATTAAAGCGATAAACCCATTGCAAGCAGATAAGCTTTATAATGGTGCTGAAGTCACTTATACCGAAGAAGTTATTAGTAAGTTTCTCGGTCGCTTTGGTTATGCTTATCCTAAAGTAACTACTATCCCAGAAATTAATGATGAAGATCACACGGTTAAATTATCTATTTCAATAGATCCTGGTAAACGTATTTATGTAAATAAAGTTAATTTCAGCGGTAATCATGTTACTGCTGACAAAGTATTACGCCGTGAATTAAGACAAATGGAAGGGGCTTGGTTATCTAACAGTATGGTTGAGCACTCTAAAGCGCGTTTATCTCGATTACCTTACATGGAAACGGTTGATTTTGAAACAAATCAAATTGCAGGTGAAGAAGATTTAGTGAATGTAGACTTTACCGTAAAAGAACAAGCTTCAGGCTCTTTCACTGCGGGTATTGGTTATGGTGATTCAACTAAATTAAGTTTAAATGCGGGTATACAGCAAAATAACTTTTTAGGTACAGGTAATCGTTTAGGTTTTAATATTAATACCAATACTTATTCAAAAAGTGCCACTTTTTCTTTTACCGACCCCTATTTTACTGTTGATGCTGTATCACTAGGTGGGCAAATATTCTATCAAGCGTTTGATGCAGGGCAAGCTAACCTAGAACAATACAATAATAAAACCTATGGTGTTGGTCTTAACTGGGGATTCCCAATTAACGAGTATGTTCGACTTGGTTTTGGTGTTGGCTTTAAAAGTAATAGCATTACGTCATTAGAAACCTATGAACAGATCCAAACCTTTTATGATTTACATGCAGAACCTGATAAGCCTGATTCTTTAAAAACGCTTAATAATTATGATGTTAATGCTACTATTTCTCGCTCAACATTAAATCGAGGAACTTTTCCATCAGCAGGTTCATCACAACAGTTGTCATTAAAAATGACGACTCCTAACATATCTGATGTTCAATATTTTAAAGTTAACTTTGATAGTAAATTTTATTTTCCACTCACACGCGATCAACGTTGGACCGTGTTAACACGTTTGCAGTTAGGTTACGGTAATGGTTATGGCGAAGTTAATGGTAATGATCAATTGTTACCATTTTGGGAAAACTTTAGAGCAGGTGGTTCAGATACCCTACGTGGCTTTGAAAATAATACTGTTGGCCCGCGAGCAATATATCGTTTTCCAACCACCATTGGGGGAACGCCTGATGTAACGGGGGGAGTTGCTTGTTGTTTAGGTCCAGATCATGATTCTATTCAAGTTTCAACACGAAGTGTAGGGGGAAATGCGGTTGCAGTCGGTGGCATTGAGTTAATTGTTCCTACACCATTTTTAGATGAAGGATATTCTAACAGTGTTCGTACCAGCTTTTTTGTAGATGTTGGTAATGTTTGGGATACTGAATTTGATATTAAAGATTATCAAGATTTAACAGAGATCGATATTGACCGAATTGGTGATTATTCAGCAATAGGGCGTTACCGAGCATCAGGCGGGTTATCAATTCAATGGTTATCCCCAATGGGGCCAATGATATTTAACTTTGCTAAAACAATAAAAAAAGAAACGGATGATGATACATCGTTCTTTAGCTTTAATATTGGTAAAACATTTTAAATGTTTACATAGTTTTACGACCTAGTAAACTCTATCAAGTAAATAATGGTTCTTAGTTGTTAATTATATTAACCTAAGTGCAATAAAGATATTTCAATTCAATATAAAATGAGAAGAGGAAAAAACATTGAACAAGTTTATTAAATCTATGGTTATTAGCGCAACGGCATCAACCATGTTATTAGCAAGTAGTGCAATGGCTTTTGAACAAAAAATAGCTGTTGTTAACGTACAAGAAGCCATGAGTCAAATTCCTCAAGCAGCTGTATTAATGCAAACTTTAGAGGCAGAATTTAAAGATGAAAAAGGCGTAATAGAGCAGCTTCAAAAAGACTTAACTTTTGAAGATGAAAATTTAAAGCGCAATGGTTCTTTAATGAGCGAAAAGGAAAAAACTGATCTGCAAAATAAAATGGCTGATTTGTATCAACAATATCAAGTTAAAGTTAAAGAATTTCAACAAAAAGTTTCTCTTCGTAAGAATGAAGAAACCAATAAATTGTTAGCTTTAGTTACTCAAGCCGTTGATAATATTTCAGCTAAAGATAAGTATGATCTCGTACTTTCAAAACAAGCAGTTGTTTTTTCAAAACC
Source organism: Colwellia sp. E150_009 (assembly GCF_053543955.1). Lineage (NCBI taxonomy): Bacteria > Pseudomonadati > Pseudomonadota > Gammaproteobacteria > Alteromonadales > Colwelliaceae > Colwellia > Colwellia sp. E150_009. Next base: position 44,840 of record NZ_JBHFOM010000009.1, on the reverse strand, counting down.
AGCAATAGATATTACCGTTAAAGTGGTTGAGCAAGTAAGCAAGTTAAAATAATTTATGACTTACACACTTGCTGACATCGCAGAATATATACAGGCCGAGTTAATTATAAAGCGCGAGGCTATGTGTTCTGCCGATTGTACTATTAACGGTTTAGCAACGCTGGTAAATGCTAAGCAGGGCAATGTTGCTTTTCTAGCAAATAAAAAATATATTTCACAACTTGGTAACACTCAAGCAAGTGCGGTGATTATTTCTCCTGACATGCTAGCACAATGTCCTGTGAATGCATTAGTTATGGATAACCCTTATATGGGTTATGCCATATTGGCTAACTTACTTGATACAACACCAACAATTGCAGAGGGTATTCATGCAAGTGCTGTAATAGCTGATGAAGTAACGCTAGGCAAAAATGTTAGCATTGGTGCTAATGCGGTTATTGAGTCAGGTGTTAAGCTGAAAGATAATGTTAGCATTGGAGCAGGTTGTTTTATTGGAAAGAACACTTCAATTGGTAAAGGCACACGCCTTTGGGCAAATACCAGTATCTATCATAATGTCATTGTTGGTGATGATTGCTTAATTCAAGCTAATACAGTTATTGGCTCAGATGGCTTTGGTTATGCTCCCGTAAATGCGCAATATAAATGGCATAAAATTCCCCAATTGGGACGTGTAGTTATTGGTAATCGTGTGGAAATTGGGGCAAGTACTACAATTGATAGAGGGGCGCTTGAAGACACTATAATCAAAGATGGTGTCATACTCGATAACCAAATTCAAATAGCGCACAATGTCATTATTGGTGAAAATACAGCGATGGCAGCTTGTAGTGTTATTGCTGGCAGCACAGTGATTGGAAAAAATTGTACCATTGCAGGGCTTGTTGGTATCAACGGACATATACATATTGCCGATAATTGTACCTTTACGGGTATGGCTATGGTGACAAAGGATGTTAATGCTTCAGGTGTTTATTCTTCAGGTATGCCCGCGGTACTCAACAAAGAATGGAACAAAACTAATGCTCGGGTAAAACGATTAGATAGTTTAACCCAGCGCGTAAAAATGTTAGAAAAACAACTGCAAAACAGCCCGGAAAGCATACAGAAATAAAGATAACTCAATTATAATAATAGCCGCAAAGGCCAGACTAAATAACGTAAACATATGTGCTAACTAACTAGCACAAGCCACAGAAAGGAACAATCAATTGGACACTCTTGATTTAAATAGAATAGCAAAACCCATATCATTAAATGAAATAAAAGAGTTGATTCCACATCGGTATCCTATGTTACTTGTCGATAAAGTTATTGACCACGAACCTTATAAAAGCTTGCATGCAATCAAGAATGTAACGATTAACGAGCCTATTTTTACAGGACATTTTCCTGATGCGGCAATTTTTCCAGGTGTGTTAATTTTAGAAGCATTAGCACAAGCAACTGGAATACTTGGATTTAAAAGTAGTGAAGGTCGTGAAGGAAATGAAATGTACCTTTTTGCCTCAATCGATAAAGCGCGTTTTAAACAACCTGTTATACCAGGTGATACTATGCATCTTCATGTGGAATTTATTAAAGAACGACGTGGAATGTGGAAGTTTTATGGTGAAGCAAAAGTAGATGGTAAAGTTGTTTGTTCAGCAGATCTAATGTGTGCTAAAAGAAAACTTTAAACTATAGGTCAAGAAATATCTATGATTCATCCTCAAGCGATTATTGAACCTGGTGCCATTATTGGAGAAAATGTTACTATTGGTCCTTGGACCCATATAGCTAAAAATGTTGTTATTGGTGATAATTGCCATATTAGCTCTCATGTTGTCATTAATGGCCCAACAATTATTGGAAAAGGAAACCGAATTTTTCAATTTGCCAGCATAGGAGAAGATTGCCAAGATTTGAAATATGCGGGAGAACCAACAGAACTCATTATTGGCGATAATAATATTTTCCGTGAGTGTTGTACTATTCACCGTGGTACATTGCAAGATAACAGTTTAACACAAATTGGTAACAATAATTTATTTATGGCATACACTCATGTGGCACACGACTGCATGGTAGGTAGCCACTGTATTATGGCTAACAATGCCTCTATAGCTGGCCACGTTCATGTTGGTGATCATGTTATTATTGGCGGTATGTCGGGCGTACACCAATTTTGTCACATTGGTGCGCACAGCTTTATAGCGGCAAATGCATTGGTATTAAAAGATGTGCCTGCATACGTTATGGCGTCAGGGCACCCAGCCAAACCTTTTGGTTTAAATAGTGAAGGATTAAAACGCCGCGGTTTTGATAGTAATATTATTTTATCAATTAAGCGTGCATATAAAGAAATTTACCGTAAAAAGCAATCGGTTGAAGAGGCATTGAATGCTATCTCTGCACAAGGGAACTCTTCCCCAGAATTGGATCTTTTTACGTATTCAATTGAAAAATCTACACGTGGTATTATTAGGTAAGCTCGTTTTATAGAGTAAAATCGTTAGGTTTTATCACTTGTAAACTTACGTTAAGTAGCGCAGGTATAAAAATACACAGATAAAAAGATAAATCTAGGGACTAAATTGGTGTCATCAATATTAACGGTTAATACTACTTCACCTATATTTGCTATTGTTGTGGGTGAACATTCTGGTGATACGCTCGGTGCTGGTTTAATGCAAGCATTACAACACCAATATCCGCAAGCTAAGTTTGTGGGTATTGGGGGAGCTAAAATGCAGAAACTGGGTTTTGATAGCCTATTTGCCATGGAAGAATTAGCCGTTATGGGCATTGTTGAAGTCCTTGGTCGACTCAGACGGTTATTACAAGTAAGAAAGCAACTCGTTGAATATTTCACTCACAATAAGCCCGATGTTTTTATTGGTATCGATGCGCCAGATTTTAATATTGGTTTAGAGCTTCGCTTAAAAAAACACGATATAAAAACAGTTCATTACGTTAGCCCTTCAGTTTGGGCATGGCGCGAAAAACGTATTTTTAAAATAGCAAAAGCAACGGATATGGTGCTGTCGTTATTGCCTTTTGAAAAGAAATTTTATGATAAACATAATGTCCCTTGTACTTTTGTAGGTCATCCGTTAGCAGATGATATCCCCATGGTAAATGATAAAATACAAGCCAGAGCCGAACTTGATTTACCCATTGAAAATAAAATTCTAGCCTTAATGCCTGGCAGCCGAGGGGGCGAATTATCTCGTTTACTTGAACCTTTTTTTCAAAGTGCTACACAATTACAAAAAGAAGATGAAAACCTACTTTTAGTTGCACCAATGGTTAGCGAAAAACGTGCTGAGCAGTTTAAAACATTAAAAAATAAGTTTGCACCTGATTTGAAAGTACTCGTTATTATCGATAAAACACAAACCGTGATGGCAGCAAGTGATTGTTTATTAATGGCATCAGGGACGGTTACGTTGGAAGCAGCCTTAATTAAAAGACCTATGGTGATATGTTATAAGTTTACAACGCTGACTTATTTATTAGCTAAATGGTTAGTAAAGCTACAATGGTTTTCATTGCCTAATTTATTGGCTAATAAAACCTTGGTACCTGAGTTATTGCAAGATGACGTATGCCCCGAAAAAATAATTCCTTTAGTGAGGGCGCGTCTATACCAAGATCAAACTCAATTAAATGAGAGTTTTAATTTAATACATCAACAATTAAAGTGTAATGCTAGTAAGCAAGCAGCTAAAGCTGTGATTGATTTACTTGATACGCCTAATTAAATCCTTTCACCCCAATGCAGCTTAAACTAAATTAGAATAGATATGGCTAAAACTACACCTAAAAAGAATGTTTTTCCCACATTTGAGTACCCTATTGCTTATTGTATTGCGGGAGTTGATGAAGTGGGGAGGGGACCGCTCGTTGGTGATGTAGTGACTGCTGCGGTTATTTTGGATCCAGACAACCCCATTGACGGTTTAAGAGATTCTAAAAAACTGTCTGAAAAAAAACGTATTTTATTGAGTGAAGAAATCAAAGAGAAATCCATTGCGTGGTCAATTGGAAGAGCAAGTCCAGAAGAGATTGACACATTAAATATTTTGCATGCAACCATGCTCGCTATGCAACGCGCAGTGCAAGGTTTATCAGTTACCCCTGATTATGTGCTAGTTGATGGTAACCGAACTCCAACCTTTACTAGCGTACAAGGACGTATTGACAGTCAAGCAGTGATTAAAGGGGATGATCGCGTTGATGAAATAAGTGCCGCATCAATAATAGCAAAGGTTGCCCGGGATAATGAAATGATAGCACTTGATAAATTATACCCAGAATATGGCTTTGCTAAACACAAAGGTTATCCAACAAAACTGCATTTGGAAAAAATTATTGAGTATGGCGTGTTAGATTGCTACCGGCAGAGTTTTAAACCTGTTGCTCGTGTATTAGGGCACTTTCATGAGTGAAGAAATGAGTGAGCAAGTGGCTGAAGAAGCCGTATTTATTGAGCCGAAGTTTATTCACTTGCGTATTCACAGTGATTATTCAATGTGTGATGGCTTAAATAAAGTAAAACCTATTGTTGCCAAAGCTGCCGCCTTAAAGATGCCTGCGCTTGCCTTAACAGACCAGACTAACCTATGTGGTCTCGTTAAATATTATCATGCTGCTCATGGTGCAGGTATTAAACCTATCATTGGTTGTGATTTTTGGATGCGAAGTGAAGAGCTTGGCGATGAGTTTTCACGTATTGTGGTACTCGCCACAGATAATGTGGGTTATAAAAATCTTACTGAATTAATTTCAAAAGCCTATATGCGTGGACATTTGCAAAACAAAGCCGTGATTGACAAACAATGGTTAGTTGAATTCAAGCAAGGTTTGTTGCTTTTGTCGGGCGGTAGGGAAGGCGATATAGGTAAAGCGTTAATAAAAGGCAATATCGCATTAGTTGAACAAATGGTTGCTTTTTATCAGCTGCATTTTAAGAATTTTTTCTATCTTGAGTTGATTCGAACAGGTCGTGCTGATGAGGAAAATTATTTACATTTAGCCATAGATTTAGCAACACAATTTGAACTACCCATTGTCGCAACCAATGAGGTTATGTTTCTTTCACCAGATGATTTTGATGCCCATGAAATTCGCGTTGCTATTCATGATGGTTATACTTTAGATGATAAACGTCGCCCAAAACGTTACAGCGAACAGCAATATTTACGTAGCGAAGAGGAAATGTGTGAATTATTCAGTGACATTCCAGAAGCGCTAGCGAACAGTGTTGAAATCGCAAAACGTTGTAATGTTACGGTGACTTTAGGTGAGTATGTTCTGCCTGATTTTCCAACTGATGGTTTGGAAATTAATGATTACTTTATTAAAGTGTCTGAAAAAGGATTAGAAAAACGACTTGATCAACTTTTTGATCGTCAAGCTGATAATTTTTCCGAAATAAGAGCGCCTTACGACGAACGTTTAAAAATAGAATTGGCAGTTGTTAATAACATGGGCTTTCCAGGTTACTTTCTGATTGTTATGGAGTTTATTCAGTGGAGTAAAGATAACAATATTCCTGTTGGTCCTGGTCGTGGTTCAGGAGCAGGCTCTTTAATTGCTTATGCCCTAGATATTACGGATCTCGACCCATTAGAATTTGATTTGCTTTTTGAGCGTTTTTTAAATCCAGAACGTGTCTCCATGCCTGATTTTGATATTGATTTTTGTATGGACAGGCGTGATGAAGTTATTGACCATGTAGCTGAACTCTATGGTCGTGATGCCGTTTCACAAATTATTACCTTTGGAACCATGGCAGCAAAAGCTGTTATTCGAGATGTTGGCCGAGTATTAGGGCACCCTTATGGCTTTGTAGATAGAATTTCAAAACTTATTCCAACAACACCAGGAATGACCTTAGCAAAAGCATTTGAAGAAGAACCCAAGTTGCCTGAAATATACGCACAAGATAGTGATGTAAAAGATCTTATAGATATGTGTCGTATACTAGAAGGAACCACTAGAAATGCTGGTAAACATGCTGGTGGGGTGGTTATATCTCCTACTACCATTACTGACTTTGCACCACTTTATTGTGACGATGAAGGTAAAAACCCTGTTACACAGTTTGACAAAAATGATGTAGAAGATGCGGGATTAGTTAAATTTGATTTTCTAGGGCTAAGAACACTGACTATTTTGCAGTGGGCCATAGAAATGGCGGATGAAAAGCTGCTAAAAGCGGGTAAGGAGCCTATTGATATCTCTACTATCCCACTTGATGATCAGGCTAGTTTTGATGTGCTATTAGCCTCGAAAACAACGGCTGTATTTCAGTTAGAATCAAGTGGTATGAAGTCGCTGATTGATAAACTGAAACCAGATTGCTTTGAAGATATTATCGCATTAGTTGCTTTATTTCGCCCTGGGCCTTTACAGTCAGGGATGGTTGATAACTTTATAGAGCGAAAGCATGGTCGAGAAGCGATCAGTTATCCTGATGCAACTTGGCAGCATGAAGATCTTAAACCTGTACTTGAGCCAACGTACGGTATTATTCTTTATCAAGAACAGGTAATGCAAATTGCGCAAGTGCTAGCTGGCTATTCATTGGGTGGCGCAGATATGCTACGCAGGGCTATGGGTAAGAAAAAGCCAGAAGAAATGGCCAAGCAACGCGCAGGCTTTGAACAAGGCGCTAAAGATCGTGGCGTTGATGGCGAATTGGCAATTAAGATTTTTGACTTGGTAGAAAAATTTGCTGGTTATGGTTTTAATAAATCTCATTCAGCAGCGTATGCACTCGTTTCTTATCAAACGTTGTGGATGAAAACACATTTTCCTGCACCTTTTATGGCTGCTGTTATGTCTGCTGATATGGATAACACTGAGAAAATTGTTACCCTTGTAGATGAATGTAGCAATATGGGCATTGATTTATTACCACCTGACGTAAATGCTGGACAGTATAAGTTTACCGTTAACGATAATAACCAAATTGTGTATGGTATTGGTGCAGTAAAAGGGGTTGGTGAAGGGCCTATAGAAGCCATTATTGCTGCGCGACAAGCAGGAGGCCCCTTTGTTGATTTATTTGACTTTTGCGCACGTTTAGATTTAAAGAAAACAAATAAACGTGTATTAGAAAAGTTGGTTAAATCAGGCGCGATGGATGCTCTTGGTCCCACGTATAAATTAACTAGTGACGGTAAAAATTTACCTAATAGAGCTGTATTGTTTGCCACGTTACCCGAAGCGATAAAAGCGGCAGAACAACACGCGAAAGCCGAATCATTAGGGCAAAATGACCTGTTTGGTTTGATTAATGATGAACAAACTGATTCACGTCAAAGCTTTAAAGATGTAAAAAAATGGCCTGAAGAAGTTTGGCTTGATGGTGAGAAGGAAACCTTAGGTTTATATCTTACAGGGCACCCTATTAATCGTTATTTAACCGAAATTAAAAAATACTCTACTAGCCGTTTAGTGGGTATGCAGCCAACAGGGCGTGATAAACAAGCGGTTGCCGTTGGTTTAGTTATTGGTGTACGAGTTATGGTAAATAAACGAGGGCGTCGTTGGGCATTAGTGACCTTGGATGATAAAAGTGCTCGCATGGATGTACGTTTGTTTCCTGATGATTACGATAGGTTTTCAGAACTGCTTGAAACCGATGCCATATTGGTGTGTAGCGGACAGGTCAGCTTTGATGATTACTCGGGAGGGAATACAATGACCGCCCGAGATATCATGACCATTACAGACGCGAGAGAAAATTACGTTACCTCATTAGATCTTCAAGTAAATAAAGGTATAATTGACAATAATTTTGTTGAGCAGTTTACGCAAGTTTTAACGCCTTATAAAGAAGGGACTTGTCCGGTTAGAGTTTTTTATCAACGAGAAGAAGCTCGCGGCATGTTAGAACTTGGAGTACAATGGCGTGTATCGCCAACTGATATGTTATTGTATGATTTAAAAGAATTATTAGGTGATGAAAGTGTCACTTTACAATTTAAATAACGCGGTTATTAATAAACATATACAATATTTTAACTATATCAACAATAATAAGAATTAAAAATTAAGCATTATCGATTATAATATTGGTAATAAGAGAATATTAATACCATTTTTAGGTGCAAAGCAGCATATGTCATTAAATTTTTTAGATTTCGAACAACCTATTGCCGAGCTTGATGCAAAAATTGAAGAGCTTCAACTTGTAAATACAGGTCAAGAGTTAGATCTTGATTTGGAAGAGCAAATTACACAGTTGCGCGAAAAAAATAAAGAGCAAACCAAGAAGATTTTTGCCAATTTAGACCCATGGCAAACGGCACGCGTTGCTCGACACCCACAACGTCCTTATACATTAGATTATTTACCACGCATTTTTACTGAGTTTGACGAATTAGCTGGTGATAGAGCCTATGCTGATGATAACGCTATTGTTGGTGGTACTGCTCGTTTAGATGGCAGAGCTGTGATGGTTATTGGTCATCAAAAGGGACGTTCTACAAATGAAAAAGTAAAACGTAACTTTGGTATGCCTCGCCCTGAGGGTTATCGAAAAGCATTGCGTTTAATGAGAATGGCAGAGCGTTTTAATATGCCAATTATCACCTTTATTGACACTCCAGGCGCATACCCAGGTATTGGTGCAGAAGAGCGTGGTCAAAGTGAAGCTATCGCGACTAATTTAAAAGTGATGGCACGTTTAACTGTACCAGTTATTTGTACCGTTATTGGTGAAGGTGGTTCAGGTGGGGCACTGGCTATTGGGGTTGGTGATCGCGTGAACATGTTGCAATATTCAACTTATTCGGTAATTTCACCAGAAGGTTGTGCTTCAATTTTGTGGAAAACGGCAGAAAAAGCTCCAACAGCTGCAGAAGCAATGGGAATTACAGCAAAGCGCATTAAAGAATTAGAATTAATTGACAGCATTGTTGAAGAGCCATTAGGTGGTGCACATCGTGATGTTGATCAAATGGCTGCTATGTTAAAACAAGCACTTAAAAGCGATTTGGCTGAGTTAGATTTATTAGAAAAAGAGCAATTGATTGAAAAGCGTTATGACAAACTAATGGGTTTTGGCTATTGTTAACTAATTGTAGTGATGAGTGACACAGTTAATTTAGTTTTGAAATACGTTGATCTCTAAAAGTATTACTTAACTCATCATTAGTCAATTTACGTGTAATTAATGCTATGCACCTTATCGAATCGACACTATTCAACTCTGTCAGTCAATACCCTGATATGCCACTGGTTATTGCATACAGTGGTGGTGTTGATTCGCAAGTGTTACTACACGCATTGGCAATATTGAATAAAAAAAAACGAGTTTTAAATCCTATTGTTGTATGCCACGTTAACCATGGTATAAGTCAAAATTCTGCTGCTTGGCAGGCTTTTGCTGAGCAAGCCTGTTCAAAGCTCAAATTAAGCTTGAAGATATGTCAAGTTAATGTTCAAGCCCAACCGCAACAATCATTAGAAGCACTGGCTCGTGATGCTAGGTATCAAGCATTACAGGCTATTAATACTGGGCCTTCATTAATAATTACAGGGCATCATAGCGACGACCAAGCTGAAACTTTTTTATTGGCACTCAAACGCGGATCAGGCTTAAAAGGCTTATCCGCAATGAGTAGTCAAACTAGGCAAGGAAAAGACGTATTACTTCGTCCCCTTCTAAATATTACACGTGCACAGATTCTTGAATATGCTCAACAGTTACAATTAAGCTGGGTTGAAGATGAGTCAAACATCGATACCTGTTTTGATCGAAACTTTTTGCGTAATGACATTATTCCGTTATTAATTAACCGTTGGCCTAGTATTGTTAATACCATTAATCGAAGCAGTGATCATTGTCGAGAAGGTCAGTTGTTACTTGATGAATTGGCTGCTGACGATCTAAACCATTGTCAATATGATAGCAAGAGCTTGTCTGTTGAACCTTTAAAGCAATTGTCTCAAAGTCGCTTTAATAACCTAATTCGCTATTTTTTAGCACAGCATCAGTGTTTAATGCCAAATACAGAACAATTAGCCCAGTCGCACCTGCAGCTTAACGCAGCCAATGATAAAACTCCCACGGTGAAAGTAGGTGAGCACTATTTACGACGGTATAAAGGTGTTTTATATTTAACTACGCAATTTGAAGATGTTAGTAACTGGTTGGTAGAGCTTGATTTATCGGATAATGAAAGCTTTATAGAATTACCTGATCATTTAGGCAAATTGCATTTTGTAAAAGCAGTATTTGATAACGTTCAAAAAGCGACACAGCGTATTGTATTACCAACTAAAGCGCAAAAGGTGACTTTGCGCTTTTCTCATAATAATCCAAGTTGTTTACCTGACTACCGAAATCATTCACGTAGTTTAAAAAAGGTACTTCAAGAACTTAATATTCCTACATGGCAACGTAAACGCATTCCTTTTTTATATTACGATGATGAATTTGTTGCTGCCATTGGTTTTTTTGTTTGCCAATCATATGTAGTTAAAGAAAGTCAGCCCAGTTTACATATTAGCTGGGATTCTTAAGTGACGCGTATTAAGTTACAAGAAGTAAAAATAGCGCGAAGTTTAATAACTATTTTTGTGATGTGATGTGATGTGAGGCTGCAGCAGAAAATACCACATCGGTAGAGCTGTTCAGTGCCGTTTCTGCCGAGTCTTGAATAACACCAATAATAAACCCTATAGCCACCACTTGCATTGCTATGTCATTTTCAATACCAAATAAGCTACAGGCTAAGGGTATTAATAATAATGAACCACCAGCAACTCCTGACGCCCCACAGGCAGATATTGAAGCAACAACTGATAATAGTATCGCTGTACCAAAATCTACTTCAATGTTTAAGCTATTGGCTGCTGCTAATGATAATACTGTTATCGTTATGGCTGCTCCAGCCATATTGATTGTTGCACCTAATGGAATTGAGATTGAATAAGTGTCTTCGTGTAAATGTAATTTTTTACACAGCGCCATATTTACAGGGATATTGGCTGCAGAGCTACGGGTGAAAAATGCGGTTATCCCTGACTCACGTAAACAGATAAAAATTAACGGGTAGGGGTTTTTCTTCATGATCAGAGATACAATTAAAGGATTGACTACAAGTGCAATAATTAACATAGCACTTAACAGTACAAAGACAAGATGGCTATATTCAGCAAGTGCAACAAAACCAGTTGTTGCTATTGTATTAGCAACTAATCCAAAAATTCCAATAGGCGCGAAGCGTATAACAAGTCGAACAATGCTTGAAATTGCCTCACTGAAATCATGAACGGTTTTTTTTGTTTGTTCATTTGCGTGTTTAAGTGAAAAACCTAAACCAAGTCCCCAAGCTAATAAGGCAATAAAGTTTCCATTTGCAATAGCAGTAATAGGGTTTTCTACTACTTTAAAAGCTAAAGTTGAAAGTACTTCGCTTAACCCTTGCGGTGGGTTGGCATTAGCACTGGCTATATCTAATGTTAATGATGTAGGGAATATAAAACTTAAAACAACGGCTACAAAAGCGGCACATAGTGTGCCCAATAAATATAACCCAATTATTGGTTTTAATTCGGCATCACTGTTTGTTTTTTGATTAGCAATACTTGAAGCGACTAACACTAACACTAACACTGGTGCTACTGCTTTAAGAGCGCTAACAAATAAATCACCTAAAATTGAAAATGATTTGGCTACCTCGGGGGTAATTACTGCAAAAATAGTTGCTAATATAATGGCAATAATAATTTGCGATACTAAGCCTATGGACTTAAGTCGATTAATAAGCGAGCTGTTAAATATTGATGTATCAGAGGTCATATTAAGCCTTCATATTATATTATAGGCAGCGTTTTTATCATTGACGTGAATGTTTGTCTAGTGATGAATGGCAACAAAGACTATTCTTGTGTATTAATTTTAACATTGTTTCGACCAGTATTTTTTGCTTGATATAATGCTTTATCTGCATCAGAGATAGCGTCTTTAATGGTTTTACTAATGTTAAATGAAGCTATGCCAAATGAGCATGTAAGTGTAATAAACCTATCATCATCGATCTGGATATGCTTTTGTTGGATTAAATTTCGTAATTTTTCCGCTATTGTATAAGTTGCTTTACAATTAATATTAGCAAAATAAATAATAAATTCTTCGCCGCCATAACGCGCAACAAAATCGCAATTGCGTATATTGGATGATAATAAATCAGAAAATGTTTTCAATACTTCATCGCCAATGCTATGGCCATATTGATCATTAATTAATTTGAAATTGTCCAGATCAAGCATCGCAATACTACTTTGCTTTTTTTCACGTTTAATACGGTTATATTCTTGCTTTAAAAACATGTCGAGAGCATGCCGGTTAGGTAATTCTGTTAAATGATCCGTATCTCTAAAGGCGGCAAGGTTGGTATATAAAAAGCTTTTAATTTCATCTAAAAATAACTTTTCAAGTTGTTTGAACTCTAAATAGGTTGTTTTGTTGGGCCTTCCAAGATCCCTAAACTCCTCAACTAAATTACAAGTAGCATAGTGTAAATTTTTATGCTTCTTTCCTAAATTAATAAAATCAATATTGGTTAAAATAGCGGGGTTGATAACGTTGTAGTACCACAGACCAAACTTACAAAGTCGATGAGGTTTTTTATTGCAGCAGAATTTAGGTAACTTGTCTGGCTGACACACCATTGCAAAATTGAAATCACTGAGCCATTGTAAATGATTATCAAAGGCCATTTTTAGAGCTTGGGTAAGCTCATCAAAATCTTTTTGGCAAAGTGTCATTTGTAATGCAGTTTTCACAATTCAATCCAAAGTACAATTCGTTATTTATTCTATAATAACAATGATTAGCGTAAATAATAAGACCAATAAGTGAAATATTACTATTTAATTTTTTGGTAAAATATTCTCATATTTACTCAGATTTAAGGTATAATTGCGCCACTGAATTTGTACTCAAATAAGATTAATTTTAGGAATCAATATGCCTAGTAAACAAGCGCTAATACAGCGTAGTAATAACAGCTGTGAACTTTGTACTTCAACTGAGCATTTAGTTGTTTATCCCGTACCACCAACAAGTGATTTAAGCGCTCAACAATGTGTTTATATTTGCCAAACTTGCCAAAGCCAAATTGATGGTGAAAATGAATTAGATATGAATCATTGGCGGTGTCTTAACGATAGTATGTGGAATCAAGAGCCTGCGGTACAGGTAATGTCTTACCGTATGTTACATAAACTTTCATCAGAAAGTTGGGCACAAGACGCGCTTGATATGATTTATATGGAAGATGATGTAAAAACGTGGGCAGAGCAGGGGATTGCAGCTGAGCACAAAGAAGGTCCAACACGTGATAGTAACGGTGCAGAGTTGCAAGATGGTGATGATGTTACTTTGATCAAGGATTTAAAAGTTAAAGGAGCTAATTTTACTGCTAAGCAAGGCACTTTAGTTCGAGGTATTACCTTAACTGATAATCCTGAGCATATTGAAGGTAAAGTCAATGGCACACGTATAGTGCTTGTTGCTGCTTATTTGAAAAAGGCTTAGTGATTTAGCCAAAGAACATTAACATCAATTTATATTATGAGTATGGAATGAAACTAATGGTATAGCTGAATAAGCTTGGTATAAATTGATGTTCTTTAAGTTGGTGTTATTTGTTGAATAGATGACACCTTTACATCTTTCTCCCATAATTCATTTATAGATTCAGAGGCTTGTGCCGAATTTCCGCTAACCCAGAACTCAACAATGCCCTTTGTGTTTTCTGTATTTTCTAAATTATTGCTCTGTAGCTTATTCTTTACTTCTTTTGCGACAGGAACTGCTGTGTCAATAATATTAACGTTAAGACCTACAATATTTTCAATCGTAGTTTTCAGAAATGAAAAATGAGTACAGCCGAGCACTATTTGGTCACAATTTTGCGATAATAGTGGTTGGATATATTGTTCAGCCGTTGTGCGAGCTTGCTCACTATTGTGATTCAGGCTCTCTACTAAAGTGACAAATTTAGGGCAAGCTTTAGTTTTTATGCTCACTTTTTCACTATATTTATCACGAAGGTTTTGAAAAGACCTACTTGCTATTGTTTGTTTAGTGGCTAATACGCCAATAATGCCCGTTTTGCTTTGTAAAGCCGCAGGCTTTATCGCTGGTTCAACTCCTATAATAGGAATGGAGGTTTCAGCCCGTAAATTACTTATTGAATTAACGGTAGCCGTATTGCAAGCAACAACAACAAGCTTGCAATTCTGACTAATAAGAAATTTTACAATTTCTTTTGAGCGTTTTTTGATTATTTTTGTGGATTTATTTCCATATGGAGAAAACCCAATATCCGCAAAATAAACTAAATTTTCTTCAGGAAGCAGTTCATTGATTGCCTCGGCAATAGAAAGTCCTCCTACGCCAGAATCAAATATGCCTATTGATTTATGTCTTTCCATCTTAGGGGGGATGTTGCTAACTTGTATGGTTTAAGTTTATATTCTAAAAAATGTTTAGTTTTTTAAAGTACACATTTTAATTTATAACCAACGCCTTACTTTTTGACAGTATGCTTGATAATCATTTGTAAAAAGTTTATCAAGCATTTTTTCTTCTGGAATGATTTGGAAACGTGTTATATACCAAATAAAAAAAGGCATGATCAAAAAACAGCTATAGTTTTGTAAATAAAGGCCAAATGCGAATAACGCTATTGCTAATGCTATATACATAGGGTTTCGAGAATAAGCAAAAATACCACTATCAACTACTGTTCTGGTTTTTTCTGGCGTATGTGGATGAAAGGTTGTTTGGTGCTTATGAAAATCATAAAGCGCTAAGCTTCCAATGAAACTTGCAATAATAATTAACACCGTAATAACTAAAAATATTTTAGAAAACTCAAAGCTATATTGGGGAAAGTTAATGGCTAGAGTATACATCAAACCAGAAGAGATAATTAGTTGAACGGGTGGAATAATCTTCAGCTCTAAGTTCATATTACTCCACTCGTATTTTTACTCTATCTTAATTTACTTACAGATTAGCTTTTCTAAAGTCTTCACAAGCAACTTTGTCTTCACATTCCCCATATAAATATAAACTGTGGTTTGTTAATGTGATTTTGTGAGACTGAGCAATATCATTTTGTCTTTGCTCTATCACATCGTCTTCAAATTCAACTACCTTGCCACATTTTAAGCAAACCAAGTGGTCATGGTGTTTTTTATGTGACAATTCAAATACAGATTTACCGCCTTCAAAATGATGGCGGCTAACAATACCTGCATCATCAAATTGGTTAAGTACACGGTATACTGTCGCTAAGCCAATTTCCTCATGCTGCTCAAGTAAAATTTTATAAACATCTTCTGCGCTAATATGTTGATTATTTGGATCTTGCAAGATGGTTAAAATCTTAATACGTGGCAGGGTTATTTTTAGTCCGGCTCTTTTTAGTTCTTCATTTTGATCTGCCATGTAATTACTTTCTCTCAAAGGTTGATACTAAATTGATTTAATTATACTCCATTTAGAAAGAATAAAAATCAATCAATTGAGTATTAGGATAAAAATAAAAGTATAGGGGGTAATTAAGTTTGGTGAAAGGGTTAGTTTGACTAATTGCTAATTTTTTTGCCTTAAAACGACAAAAACTCAATAAATGAGCTTTTGTTGTAGTTAAATAACCTTGATAAATATAAGGTTTAAGCTGTACATATACACTATGCGAGATCAGCTAGATACATTTCATCACTAAGTTGATTAACCCATTTGGTTACTCGTTCTTCAGTTAACTCAGATTGTCTGTCTTCATCAATACATAGGCCGATAAAAGTATTTTCATCAATCAATGCTTTAGATGCTTCAAATTCATAACCGTCGGTCGGCCAATTACCAACAACAATTGCTCCTTTGCTTTCAACTATATCACGTAATGGTTCCATTGCATCACAGAAGTATTCTGCATAGTCTTCTTGATCACCTAAACCAAAAATAGCAACGAGTTTGTCAGTAAAGTCGATTTCTTCAAGTTCAGGTAAAAAATCATCCCAATCACATTGATTTTCACCGTAATACCATGTTGGAATACCTAAAATTAGTAAATCAAATTCAGCTATTTCTTCTTTTGTACTTTTAGCGATGTCTTTAACATCAATCATTTTTTTGCCCAGTTTTTTCTGGATCATTTTACTTACAGCTTCAGTATTACCAGTATCACTACCAAAAAATAAACCTACGATTGCCATGGGAATTTACCTTATTACTTCAAATTAGTATTAAAATTAATTGTTTTCTTTTGCTAAAGAGTCAATCAATAGTTTTTCTATCAATTCACTGCGACTAATATTTTTAGTCTTAGCTAACTTTTCTAACTGCTCAAATATGCTGTGATGAATTTTAAATTCAACGCGTTTTAAACCATTGTTTTTGTCTCGTTTAACCTGGTTCCGCTTATTTATTCGTATTTGAACATTGCGAGGGTGCGGACTTGTTTTTGGTCTTCCAGGGCGTTTTTCATCACTAAATAAATCAATAGTGGTTAAGTCTGATATTTCTTTTGCCACTAACCAACCCCTTGACTTTCCCAAATGAATTGAATAATACCTTTAGCAATAAAGCCTGCACACCCTAAAAATAACACAAAATATACGACTATTCTGCCTGTTTTAGGAACATCATTTTTGTTCATTACATCATGGATGGATAAGCCAATAAAACCAAAAATAAAAAGGAAAAATAAATTCAATCCAATGGTTTCTATCAACTCTAAATGTTCAGCTAGCATATTCGTTAGTGCGTCAGTCTAAAAATTGGCAGCACTATAGCATAGTGTCAATAAAATCTCATTTCTTTTCGTGGCTTTAGTGGGGCTTTAACTCCCCGATTTTAGTTTATTTAACGACTATAATTGTTGATCTCTATCAAAAGGCCTTATATAAAAATTAGCTTGATAAGAAGTCGATGAGGATTTTATTAAATGACGTTGTTTTTTCAGCATGTAGCCAATGACCTGCCCCTTGAATTATTTTCGCTTTAGCTTCAGGAAAAAGTGCTTTTATGGCGTTTTGATGTTCAGGTAAAATATAATCAGAATCACCACCTTTAATAAATAGAGTATCACCTTTAAATGATCTAATTGGTTGTTGAGGAGTGTTTTCAATACCTTGCATTATTTGTTGATAACCTTGGGCAATATAATCTAGGTTACATTTAAAGTGAAATTCTCCTTGCTCATTTTGTGTAAGGTTACGTAATAAAAACTGCCTAACACCTACATTTTCTACATAGGGGGTTAATTGGATACTCGCATCTTTTCGTGTTTTTATTTTGGTTAAATCAATTGCTTGTAAGCCTTCAATAATTGTTAAATGGTGAGCAGAGTATTTAACCGGGGCAATATCAGCAACAGCTAGCTTATTTACTCTTTCTGGATTAGAAAGTGCAATTTGCATTGCAATTTTTCCGCCCATTGAATGTCCTAAAACATGACAAGACTCAATGGCTAAATCGTTCATTAAAGTGATGACATCTTGTGCTAGCACAGCATAACTCATGCCTTCTTGATGAAATGAATTTCCATGATTCCTAACATCTACACTTGTAACGCAATAATACTGGCTCAAGGTTTTTGCCACCATATTTAAGTTTTCTAAACTACCAAATAAGCCATGAATGAGGATAAGGTGCTCTCCTTGCCCACGTTGTCGGTAGTTAAGTTGCTGTGAGTTTAATTGAGGTGATTTGTTATGTGTCATTTAGTCGTGTGTATCATTTAATTATTAAGTAATTTAAAACTATTTTATCATGAAATATAAAGTTGTTTGGTGTTAATACTTGTCAAGTGTTTGCTTATTGAACATTTATTCTCATTGAACCCTGTACCCTTAATTAATTTAATTGGTATAATCTTGCGGCAATTAAAAATTATAGAAGTTAGTGATAAATGAAAAATATTGAAATAGATGATGAATTATATCTTCATATTGTAGCCAATACACAGTCTATTGGTGAAAATGCTTCAAGTATTTTACGCCGTTTGCTTAAACTTGATAACGAAAGTAACAGAACCGTTTTATTAAATAACAGTTCAGAAGAAGCATTGACACAAACACCATTATCAGATGACCATGATGGTGAAGAAGTGGCTCAAGGTGAATTAACAGAGACGAGTGATGACGAACATGGCTCAGGAAGTGTTTTCGACTTTATAAATAAAGAAGAACTTGCGATGCAACGAGGTGCCGTAGGACGATTTTTACTTATTCTTGCCGCGTTATATCGAGCACACCCTAATAAATTTAGTGTTGTATCAAACATAGGGCCAAAAGTGAGCGCTAGAAAAACTAAGCGTTTATATTTTGCTTTAAGTGAAGCGTTATTATCAGCAAGTGGTAGCAGTACCAAACCCAAACAGATTCCACAAAGTCCTTATTGGGTGATTACTAACTCAAACACAACACGAAAAAAAATGATGCTAACGGAAGCCGCGACTTTGCTAGGTTATGATGAAAGTGATGTAATTAAAATACGTGAATTGCTTTAGCATTAAGGGCGTTGATACTGCAAGGTGTTAAAACGACTTATATAAAATAAATTACAAATAAATCAATAAACATAAAGGTTATAATGCCCTATCCACAAGAAAACTTATCCGCAACACAATTAAAAGCGCAATTATTGGCTAATGGCGATTTTTTACATTTAACTCGTAGTCATCAATTTTCGATGCCTGCATTTAGTTTTGAAGTGGTTTGTGCTAACGGTTCGGCTAAAACAAAAGTATCAGTGCTTGATACAGGGATTATTTGTTTTGAGCCACTTAATCATGAATCAAATAAAGATATTGTGTTGTCTAGTGCTGTACACGGTAATGAAACTGCACCGATTGAAATTTGTAGTGAATTGATAAAAAAACTTGTGCTAGGACAGTTACATTTAGCACACAGAACTTTGTTTTTATTTGGTAACCCCGTATCGATAAATATTGGTAAACGTTTTGTGGAAGAAAATCTAAATCGTTTATTTTCAAATGGTCACTCTATAGATCAAGGCCAGGGCGCAGGGCTAATTAATAAAGAGCGTCATCGTGCTTTGTTATTAGAAAATACAGTTCGTGATTTTTTTTACGCTACACCGTCAAAACAGAGCAAAAGCGAACGATTCCACTATGACTTACATACAGCAATTCGTGGCTCGAAAAATGATAAGTTTGCAGTGTACCCCTTTAGGCACAATAAACCTTGGGTTAAGGAGCAGCTACAATTTATGCTAGCATGTGGTGTGAAGACTATTTTGTTTTCTAACTCTCCAACAACTACCTTTAGTTATTATTCTTCCAATGAATTTGGTGCTCATGCATTTACTGTTGAGCTAGGGAAAGTGCAACCCTTTGGTGAGAATGACATGGCCAACTTCTCTGATGTTCAAGCAAGTTTAACTGCATTGGTTTCAGGTCAGTCATTAGGGTTAAAGGATTATAATAAAGACGATTTTAGTTTTTTTGAAATTGACCAAATTATAGATAGAAAAAATGAGGATTTTAGATTTTATTTTGCTGACAATGTTGAAAATTTCACCGATTTTCCTATTGGCACAGTGATAGCGACAGATGGCGAACATGAGATTAAAATCTTAAAGCAAGGGGAGGCTATTATTTTCCCCAATGCTAATGTCGCCATTGGTCAGCGTGCTTTGTTGACTGTGATACCTGTGGAAGTTAATCCGATATAATTCACGGTATAAAGAACTTTTATTTAGAGTTACTATTGTTTGTATTGATACTCATTACCTTTAATTAGTACTCATAAGTGCTAGTTAAAGTATTTTTTGGCTACATTACAATTGTCGCTAGACAAGCATTTATGAAGTTAACTTTGGGAACATAGATTAACTGTCTACATTCTTCATTAACCTGTGATGAATAATTCGGGTGCTTACAAAGACTAAACCGATAACAACAGGTACCGCAAAACCACTGACTAGTTCATGATTATACTCAATGCCTAAAGAAGGTAAGGATGAAAGCATTGTTTCAAAAAGTTGCATGCCATAGTAACTAATAGCAGCAACGGATAGACCTTCTACGGTTTGTTGTAAACGCATTTGTATAAAAGCTCGACGATTCATTGATTTAAGCAATTTCTGATTTTGTTCTTGTAATAGCATTTCAACTCTTGTGCGTAATAAATCACTGGCTCGATTGACACGCCGAGAAATATCTTCTAAATGATTAGCCGCTGTTTGGCAGGTTTTAACCGCTGGAGTTATCCGCCGCATTAAAAATTCTTGTAAGGTCATATGGCCATTAATTTCATCTTCTTTTAGTTCTTCCATACGCTGTAATACCACATCATAATAGGCGTTGGTCGCGGAAAAACGGTAATTGCTTTGACTACGATAATCTTCAATTTTTGCTGCAATTGCAGAAACTTGTGTTAATAACTCGCGATCATCACTGTCTTTACCTAATGCAATGCAAGTAGTTACCTGTTGTAATTGTAAGTCTAGTTGGTTCAACTCAGTATTAATTGCTTGAGCCAAAGGCAATCCTAAAGTAGCCATTAATCGATAAGTATCAAGTTGTAATAACTGTTGCACTAATCGTCCAAGTTGTTCTGGTGATAATGCTTGCTCGAATACTAAAAATCGGCCAAAACCATCATCATGGAGTTTGTATGAAGTCCAAACTTTGGCTAGCCCATTATAAGGCGCGCTGGCCGTAAGACGCATATTGTCAAAATATTGGTCAATCGTAGTTTCTGATGTCATGTTTTTGGGTTCAATAACCAAGTGTAATGCGGCAATAACATTACCTGGCATATGCTCAAGCCAGTCACTAGGAACATAATCAATAGCATTCTTTATAAATGGTAGGTTAGTTAAAGGGGCTTCATGAATGATGGTATAGGTTGAGTACTCCATATGTCGTTCCCAACGCAAGCTGAACAAGCCAAAGTTTTGGTAAAAACAGGGCATAGTTTTAGCGGGTAAGCTGACTTGAAAGCGGTTGCATAATAGCGATATGAAATCATGCTCTTTTTGTTTCAATTTACCTTCATGTTGAATAGCAATATGTGTTATTTGTGCTGGGTTGCTGATAGACCTAAAGGGACGATTATGCAGCTCGTTGTATAGTTTTTCACGTAATGGATGAATTGTCATGTTACTTAAGGCAGTTACGACTGGGGTGGAGGTGTTTACGATGTTTTCAGAAGCATTGCTTGTTAACATTTTTTATTCACTTAATTACTTTTTAAAGGAGTTATCATAAAATATTTATTTTTAACATGCCTATTTAGACTGTGAATAAACAGTATCGAATAAACAGTATTCCTCAATGTTGTCTCTAAAATGTCTGCCTGTAAACAAAACTTTAGTATGAAATACCAATCAGTTGTGATTATATTATTTGTATTCTATTTACTCATCATGGGTGACATTTTAGGAATTAGTTTTGCTTTAGAATTATGTACAACTATAGGTATAACCAATTTAAAAGAAATGAAAGTGTTATCCACATGAGTAGAATTAGTGGAATACCAACACGCACAAAATCAGAAAATTGATAACCTCCAGCATTCATTACTAATAAATTTGTTTTGTAGGCCATTGGCGTTGCATAACTTAAATTAGCCCCAAACAAAACAGCTAAAATAAAAGGTTCTGCTGGAAGGTTAAGTTGGTCAGCAACTGAAATAGCAATAGGTGTGCCAATAACTGCGGCAGCATTATTGGAAACAATATTGGTTAGAATGGCTAACAGCAACATCAATGCCGATAATACGCCGCCAGGTGGTAGACCAAAAGATAAAGCGACAAAAACATGAGCGATATATTCTGCACCTCCTGTTACCATCATCGCCGACCCCAAGGCGAGGGATGCGGCGACAATTAAAATAACTTGGGTACTTAGCGCTGAGGAAGCCTCTTCCCAATCTAAGCATTTAGTGACTAATAAAACAAGTACACCGCATATTGAGCTAATTTCAATTGGTAAAATCCCTAAGGCTGATGATATCACTACAGCCAATAATGTTATTAAAGCTAAGGGGGCTTTACTTGTTTGTGGTAAGGGTTCTGCACCATCAATAATTAACAGGCCTTGTTTAGATTTTAATAGATCTATTTGTTCCGTTTCACCTTGTACAAGTAACACATCGCCAATTTTCAAGCGAGTATTGCCTATACTGCTTCGACCTATCTCCATGGCTTTACCTGCTCGGTGCAATGCAACAACAGAAATAGCATATTTACTGATAAAGTTAGCTTGCTGTAAGGTTCTTCCTTCAATTCCTGAACCTGCAATAATAACAATTTCTGCCAATGTTTGTTTCTCTGCTTTTAAAGGATGTTCATCATCAACTTTCTGTAATCCAGAAAATAATGTTGCGCCTAATACTGTTTCATACTCCTTTAGGCGATCTGGATAATCATGCACTTTTAATCTATCGCCTACAGTCAGTACAGTATCAGGTAAAGGCATAATATTTCGGTAATTAGTACCTCGTTGAATACTTTCTATTTTCAGTTGGCCATCGGTTAATTTAATGATTTCAGCAATAGTTTTTTCATTCGCTTCACTTTCTTCATTTATATTAAGATAAGCGCTAAATAAACGTGGTGAGGTGTCAGGCATTGATGGCATTCTATTGGGCAATAACCTGGGTGCAATTAGCCATAAATAAAGTATGGCAACAACGGAAGCAATAAGCGCCGGTTGAATAAAGTCAAACAAACCAAATTCAACGGCCCCCATATTTTTTGCAATACTGACGACTAAAAGGTTGGTTGAAGTACCTATAGTGGTTGCCATTCCGCCTACTAAAGTTGCTAACCCCATTGGTAATAACATACCCGATGAGTCAGTTTTATTGCGTAATGAAACACTAATCAAAATTGGCAATAATAAAACAACAACGGGAGTATTGTTTATAAAAGCGCTTAACCCTCCAGCAAGAATAAGTGTTAATAATAAAGATAATGCGGGACTGATTTTCCATAATTTGGCTAAGTATCGACCAATAGGTTCTAAAGCTCCTGTTCTTACAATACCTTGCCCAAGGATCATTAGTGCACAAACAGTGATTAATGCCTCGTGAGCAAAACCAAAAAATAAAGCACTTGGCTCAAAGTGTACGCCTTCACTGTAAAAAGGAAATACGGTAAACATGACACATAAGATTGTAATTACTGCAAGCGAAGATGTTTCTAATGGTGTATTTTCACGGCGAAATAAATAGAGTGCAAGAACAGTAATTAATAAAACCACTAATGCATGATGATTAGGTAAGTCAGGAATATTCAAAAGTGATACCGAGCTGATTAAGTTATTTATCTTATATGGTCAGTATATACCTAACATCCATATAATTGGTACTAGTCAACTATTATATATTGATGACAATATTAAATAATACTGAGATAGCAATTCATTTTTATTGTGTTAATTGTTTGAACGGACTTAAAAGTAAGTTGTTTAAAGAGGTAGATTTTAAATTGACAGTAGTGTCAGTTTTTTGTTCTGATACATTAAATCAGCATGAATTAAGTCAATATTTGTTCCTAATTAACAATGCAAATGGGCTAATAAATAAGAATAGGTAAGATAAAATGTTAAAAGTATACCGTGGTGAGCTATTACACTTTTTAGCGAACCCAGCGAAAGTTGGTGAACAGGACAGCTACCAGTACATAGAAGATGGCTTATTGATCATTAAAAATGGTCTGATAGAACAAATTGGCAGCGCCGAGGAACTATTAGCAACATTAGATAAAAACATTAAGATTATTCACTATGAAAATGCTTTAATAATGCCAGGTTTTATTGACACCCATGTTCATTATCCTCAAACAGAAATGATTGCTTCTTATGGTGAGCAATTGCTTGAGTGGCTTGAGAATTATACCTTTCCTTTTGAGCGTAAGTTTACTGATATAGAATACGGTAAAAATGTTGCCGAATTTTTTTTAAGTCAGTTACTAGATGCTGGCACTACAACGGCTTTGGTTTTTGGTACGGTTCATAAAGAATCTGTTGAGGCCTTTTTCACAGTAGCGCAGCAGAAAAAACTACGCATGATATGTGGCAAAGTATTAATGGACCAAAATTGCCCCAGCTATCTGTCAGACACTCCACAAAGTGGTTATGATGAGAGCAAAGCTTTAATTGAGAAATGGCATAACGTTGACCGTTTACAATACGCAATAACCCCCCGTTTTGCTCCCACTTGTTCAGGTGAACAACTTAGTAAAGCAGGGCAGTTGTTGAGTGAATACCCTAGTGTTTATTTACATACTCATTTAAGTGAAAACAAAGCTGAAGTTACTTGGGTAAACGAATTGTTTCCTGATAATAATGGGTATTTAGATGTGTATGACCAACGTAAGTTACTAGGACGTCGTAGTATCTTTGCCCATGGCGTACATCTGCATGATAGTGAATGTCAGCGGTTAGGTGAAACTGACTCGGCCATTGCTTTTTGTCCAAGCTCAAATTTGTTTTTGGGCAGTGGCTTGTTTAATCTAACCCAAGCACAGAAGTTTAATATTAATGTAGGTCTAGGCTCAGATATTGGTGCAGGTACTACGTTTTCTATGCTAAGTACGATTAATGAAGGCTATAAAACGCAACAACTTCGTCATGATAAATTTAGCCCTTTTCAATCGTTTTATTTGGCTACATTAGGGGGGGCAATTTCGTTAGATCTTGAGGGCACTATTGGTAATTTTACTCGCGGAGCTGAAGCAGATTTTATTGTACTTGATTATAATGCGACACCATTAATGAAAAGGCGCATGCAACATTGTAAAAACTTATCTGAAAAACTTTTTATTTTAAGTATGTTGGGGGATGAACGTCATGTGAAGGCGACGCATATCATGGGAGAGCGTGTTTAGTGTATTATTAAAAAAGTGATAAAATTAACAGAATACTGAAAATTAACAATATGCTCATAGTATATGGTAAGAGTAATTTATTACTGCTTTACTGGGGAAAACCATACTAACAGCGTGAATATTTAGCTATGTATGTTGTTTATTGTAACTTTAATAGGATTGTTTGTGGTAAAGAATAAAGTGTTAGAAGGTAATATTCGACTAAAAAATAAAGCATTAATCTTAAATGCGGCCAAAGAAGAGTTTGTTACTTATGGTTTTAAAGGAGCGTCAATTAAACGTATTGCTGAACGAGCGAAGATTCCTCGGTCGAATATTCATTATTATTTCCAAGACAAAACTGATTTGTATCAGCAACTTTTAAGTAACATTATTGCGGTCTGGAATACTGATTATGACACGCTAAATTATGGACAAGATCCTAAAACCGCACTAAGTGCTTACATACGTGCCAAAGTTATGCACTCAAAAAATGATCCTTATTCATCACGAATTTTTGCGAGTGAATTAATTCATGGTGCACCGATATTGCATGATTACCTTAATACTGATTTTAAAGTATGGCTACAAAGTAAAGTGGCAGTAATAAATGTATGGGTTGAGCAAGGCTTGATTGATCAAATAAATCCGCACCATTTATTGTTCTTGATATGGAGTTCAACGCAGCACTATGCAGACTTTAATGTACAAGTGTTAGCCGCTTTAGAACAAAAAGAAATGCATGATAGTGACTTTGAAGCCGTTGTTGTTTCTTTAACGCAAATAATTCTCAAAGGGTGTGGTTTAGAATAACACTTTTAACGCGGTATTACTTTAGGGGCGAATTAGGGGCGAAGTTGAAAGCTGTTGTTTCCAATATTTAAGAGCATTAAGCCGAGTTTTAAAAATATGTTCTTCTGGAATTCTATTTAATATTTTCAATTTGTTAAGTTCATGATGTATTTGATTGTTAATCGTTGATAAAAGTACTTCTCTATTCTGGTTTTGATAGCTGACAATAATTTCTTCGATGGCTAAAAGACTTGTCACACCAACCAAATGGGCGTCAGTTAAATCAATAAGCAAAGCTTTATGTTGCTCGGCTTTTGATACCATTTGTTTTAGTCCTCGAGCAACCCCAAACCCTATTGAACCAGATATATTCAGTAAGATGATGTCATCAGGCATAGATGCTAATAGTTGCTTTTCAGTAAGAGAAAGCGATAGTTGATCGGTGTCTTTAGCCGTTAATAAATGAATATTATTTAGTTGAATGTCTGATAACCGACGAATGGTAACTAAATTAGCGATGAATACGCCAATTAAAACTGCTGTAACTAAGTCAAAAATAACAGACATAATCATTGTTGAGAGCATTAAGCAAACACTGAAGAGAGGAATTTGATGAATGCGTTTTAGAAAATTCCAATCAATGATATTAATACCAATGTGAACTAATATTGCGGCAAGAACAACTTCTGGGATGTAAGCCATATATTTACCGCCCCAAAATACAATAACTAGAATAAAAAATGCATGTAAAATACCAGATATTGGCGTTGTTCCTCCTGCCTTTAAATTAGTCACTGTACGCATGGTTGCTCCGCCACCAGGTAAGGATCCAAAAAGACCTGCGACAATATTCCCAATACCTTGGCCAACCAATTCTTGATCAGAGTTATGTAAATCTTTGCTGATACTGTCAACGGTTAATGATGTCATTAATGAATCTAGTGTACTTAAGGTGGCAATAAGAAAGGCAGACTTTAACATGTTACCAGTTAAATTAGCGTCCCACACTGGCATGTTAAAAGAGGGGAATGCACTCGAAATAGCACCGACCACTGGTATGTTTATACCTGAAAATACAAAAAAAACTGTTGCTGAAGTTATGGCAATAATACTTGCGGGTATTATTCTAGCAAATTTTTGTGGCCATAAAAAAAGAATCAATAGACAGAAAAAACCAAGTAAGACAGTTGAATTTCTTAGGTTTTTTAGTGATATATCTGTTATGGATGAACCAAATAAAGGTTCAATTTGTGACACGATAATTAAAATACCGATACCTGAAGTAAAGCCAGATATCACAGGATAAGACACCAGAATAAAATATTTTCCTAACTTGAATAACCCAAATACCACTTGAAATAAACCAGCTAAGCTCACTACAGTAAATGCTGCTGCAATACCATGTTCAGGTGACTGTGCGACAAAACTGGTTAATATAGCGGCCATAGCAACGGTTAAACCCGTATTAGGTCCTGATATTTGCTGATTTGTTCCGCCAAATAAAGAAGCAAAAAAACCTGTAATAATCGCGCAATAAATGCCTGCACTAGCACCTGCACCTGAGATTACACCAAAGGCTAATGCAAAAGGCAGAGCAACAATAGTTGATGTGAGTGCACCAAATATATCCCCCTTAAGGGTTGCTTTATTAAAGTGAGATAAAGAAAGCATGACTACCTAGCTTTACGCGTTTAGTTTTGAAAATATGGTTACTGAAACAAGTACTTAGTGATATAATCGCTATTCTTTCCTATTAATATTGAATAGGGCGTGATCAAGTATATCAAAAAATAGAATACTTGACACTACTGACAGCTTTTTGTTGTCTATTTAGGCAGTCAATAGTGTGTAAGCAACATACTAAAAACGTAAAACGCAATATTAAGAAGTATTCAATTAAAACAGAGTCTTGTGATAAAAGGTTTATTATTTAAAAGGAAGCAAAGCCTTTTGAACACTACACCTTTAACAAAAAATTAACCGCTTTTATTCAAGCGCAGAGGGCCGTGTAGCTATGGAACAGGTGAGCAAAAACAATGAGAATAGAATAAAAAAAATTGGCTTAATAGAGCGTTTTTTTAAACTGTCAGAACATGAAACAAATATAAAAACTGAGGTTATGGCGGGCTTAACTACCTTTGTCACAATGTCGTACATTATGTTTTTAAACCCTATTATTATGTCTAAAACAGGTATGCCTTTTGATGGTTTATTTTTAGCTACCTGCCTTGGTGCTGCTATTGCAACCATATTAATGGGGCTTTATGCCAATTGGCCAGTAGGGCTAGCACCAGGAATGGGATTAAATGCTTTTTTTACTTTTTCTGTAGTAGGAGCAATGGGTTACAGTTGGCAAATTGCACTAGGTGCTGTATTTCTTTCCGGTGTTATCTTTGTTTTAATGAGTGTTACTCGGTTACGAGAATGGATGCTTGATAGTATTCCTATGAGTTTACGTTTAGCAATGACTGCTGGTGTCGGTTTGTTTCTTGGTTTTATTGGCTTACGTTTCACAGGCATTGTTGTTCCTAACGCTGATAATGTTGTAGCTATAGCTGACTTAACGCATTTTGGTTTTGGTATGTTTGGTCCAGAAGCCCCTGCTTTAGGTTTTCTCAGTTTTTTACTTATTTCAGTACTTAGTTACCGTAATGTTTTTGGTGCTGTGTTGATTGGCATTGCTACGACCACCTTTATTGCTTTTGCAATGACATGGGTTTTACCAACAGATTTTTTTGTCATTGCAGAGGGGGCGAAAAGTTTTGCTCCAGAATCAGGCTTTGTTGCCTATAAAGGTCTATTAGCAATTCCTGAATTTTCAGCGCTGGAACCTATTTTATGGAAGGCAGATATTGTTGGTGCTTTTGAGGTGGCTTTAATTCCCGTCATTGTTACCTTTTTATTTGTTAATATTTTTGATACTGCTGGCACATTAGTAGGCGTAGCAGAACGAGCTAATTTGCAAGACCAACATGGTAAAATTCAGGGGTTAAATAAGTCATTAAAGGCTGATTCTATATCATCTGTTATTGGTACTGCTTTTGGTTGCCCTCCTGTTACTTCCTATGTTGAATCTGCTGCGGGCGTAGCTGTTGGCGGTAGAACAGGGTTAACAGCGATTACAATTGGTTTGTTATTTATTGTGGGTATGTTTTTCTTGCCGTTAGCACAAATGCTACCAGGTTTTGCGGTTGATGGCGCACTGATTTACGTTTCCATGTTAATGATGAGTTCTTTAAAAGGACTAGACTGGGACGACTTAACTGAATATGCCCCAGCAGTATGCACTACGGTTATGATGGCGTTCACTTTTTCTATTGCCAATGGTATAGCGTTTGGCTTTATTACGTACACAGTATTGAAAGCAGGTGCTGGAAAGTCTAGTGAAATATCAGCTGGCGTTTGGGCTCTGACCGTTTTGTTTATTGCTAAGTTTATCTTCTTAACTTAAACCTGTTTTAACCAAATTAATGCATTGTTTTTGACTATTAACTGATGTTTTATTTAGTTAGAAATTAGATTTAACTATGGCAAAAAGCAAAAAGCAAAAATTATTTATTAGAATTTATTGAGGATAAAAAATGACAGTTGTAAATTTATTAAAGGCTTCTGTAACGGCTTTTGCGGTTGCAGTATTAACGGTTAATTCAGTTTCTGCAGAAACTTGGAGTAATACCGAAGTACAATTACAAGCATTTGGTGAGCTAGAGCGAGTAGGTACTGGCGGCACTGCGGATACAACCATTATTACTTTGCAACATGCGGGTGGCTGGGAGTATGGAGATAATTTTTTCTTTATAGATCACTCGCGTTATAACGTGAATAATGATGCTAATTTTCCAGTAGAAGATAGTAGTGAGTTTTATGGTGAGTGGTATTCAAATTTTAGTATAGGTGCTATTACAGGTAAAAAATTAGCGTTTGGCCCAGTAAAAGATGTTGGTATTGTTGCTGGAGCCAACTTTGCACCAGAAATTGACAGTATGTGGTTATTGCCAGGTGTTAGGTTTGCATTAGACTTACCAGGCTTTGCTTTTGCTCAAGTTGATATTACTGGCTATACCCATCAAGGTGGTGGCAGTGCATCATCACCTGTTTTCACTGTTATAGATGAAGACTCAAGTTTTATGGTTGATTTTGCATGGGCCTATCCCTTTAAAATTGGAGCAACGAGTTGGAGTATTGAAGGCCACTTGGAATATATTGATGGCCGCCAACAAATTAATAATTTTGGTACTGTTGAACTTGAATCATGGGTGTTATTTCAACCCCAAATCCGTTTAGATTTAGGCGAAGTTTTAGGTAATACCCCAGGCAAGATTTTTGTTGGTATCGAATATCAATATTGGAAAAATAAACTAGGCGAGAAAGGTACCAATGATAATTCAGCACAATTCTTAGCTGTTTGGCGATTTTGATATCAGTTCAATTCAATGTAATTGAAAGTAGTCATGTTACTTAGACTACTTTCAAGTTAAATAAAGCGCTTTTATCTATTAAGATTACTAGATACTTAATAATATTTACTCCAATCATTACTATAGGAAACCGATATGGCAATAAATATGTCAATTGTACAGTCAATGCGTTTACCTTTTTTAGTGTTAACGCCTGTTTGTGTATTTTTGGCTGTGGCGATCGCATTATCTCAGCATATGAATATTTCACTTTTACATGTGTTAGTTTCTTTGGTAGGCGCATTAGCAGCGCATATTGCGGTTAATACAATTAATGAATATCAAGATTTTAAAAGTGGTTTAGACTTTAAAACCAAACAAACGCCTTTTAGTGGTGGTAGTGGCTTATTACCCGCTAATCCTAATTTAGCTAAAAAGGTTTATTCACTTAGCATTCTTTCTGTTTTAGTCACTATTGCTGTTGGACTTTATTTTATCTTTTTATATGGTTATTCAATAATACCCTTGGGAATTATTGGCTTACTTATCATAGTTACTTATACAAAATGGATTAATAAAGCCGCATTTTTATGTTTGATAGCGCCAGGATTAGGTTTTGGTACCTTGATAATTGGCGGTACATATTTTTGTATCACAGGCCATTTCGATAATAGTATGTGGCTGATCACTGTAATTCCTTTTCTACTCATTAACAATTTACTTTTGTTGAATCAGTTTCCTGATATTGAGGCTGACAAAAGTTCTGGCAGAAAGCATTTCCCGATAAAATATGGGATAAAAGCAAGTATTGTTGTATATGCTTTTTTCGCCGTGAGTGCTCAATTGATGCTTGTATACTTAATTAAAACTGAGAACTTACCAGCCTATGCTATAGTGTCAATAATACCTATGTTATTAGGTTATGTTTCTATTACGGGAATGATTAAGTTAGGACAAAATATTGCATCGCAGCCAAAATTTATGGCTGCTAATGTGGCTTGTAGTATTTTAACACCGTTGGTTTTGGCTGTTACATTATTGTTTTAAAAGCTTCGACATGTTGTTTTTAGATGTGTATTTCTTTTTTCAATATTGATATTAATTCGGTTAAATAATTTTAGTTAAGAATACCTGTCATTACTTAATTGAACTATTATTATTGTTATGCTTGTAAAAGCACACTAATTAATTTAGATTTTGTACAGTTACATATTTATAAATAATAATAAGGACTGGTTGGTATTTATGCCTTTTTTGCAATTAAAACTTGTATCAAAAATTGAGATAGGTCAAAACAGTACATGTAGTTTTTCTCACCAAGGTGGTTCCATTGGACGGTCTAACGATTGTGATTGGACGCTAGTCGATGTAGATCGATATATTTCTAATAAACATGCTCTAATTAGCTATCAAAATGAACAGTTTTTAATAACTGACACTAGTAGTAATGGCGTGTTTATTAATAATGCTAGAACTCCTTTAGGTAAAAATAATACTCATGTTATAACTCAATCAGATCATATCAAGATAGGTCGTTATGAAATTGAAGTTGATAGTTTACAAATTCTTGATACGCCAATACAAGTTGAAAACCAATCAGCCCAAGTGGGTGATGGAGATTTATTAGGTTTAGTGATGGGCGATGCTGCAAACCATACCAGTGAAAACGAAGCAGATTATTTGAATATTTCTAAGGATAATAATTTTGACCTAGAAACATCATCTGATGAAAGTTTGGGGTTGAATGATATTTTGTCTGGTGCCTCAAATTACCCACCTTCTCATAAAAGCGAAGAATCAATTCCATCGGTTGAACATCAAGCTGAATACCAACCAGAACAAAAGTCAGAATATTTTGAGCCCAAAAAGCCGCCTGTCAGTAATCAACATTCTGTTTCAAATGATGCGAGTATTCCTGAAGATTGGGAACTATCGGGCATATTACCCGCTATTCAAGATTACGAGCCACCTAAAGCAAGCCCTCCCATAACACAAGAAAGCACAGAATCCTCCTTCAATGTTCAACCTTCTCCCGTACAAGTTGACCCCGTAACACCAGTTGAACGCGTAACTCCAGTTCAGCCCATAGCTCCAGTTGACCCCGTAACGCCAGTTGCCTCCATAACTCCTGTTGAGCCTGTATCGCCAATTGAACACGTAGCTCCAGTTGTGCCATCTGAACCAGAAAAATCGAATGATTCAATTGTATCTCAACCCACAGAAAATGGATCAAATGAATTTTTATCTACTTTGTACAATAAATTAGGTTTACCTAAAGAGTATTTAGCGTCGATTGATGAAGAGCAGTTTGCTGAGGATATAGCAACGGTGATGTTATCGACAACTAAAGGTTTAATGTCACTTTTAAATAGCCGAACTGTATTTAAACAAGAATCAAGATTATCGTTAACCTCAGTGCAGCCAAGATCAAATAATCCCATTAAATTTTCAATTGATCCTGTTGATACTCTAGAAATGTTATTACTGAAAAAGAAAAAAGGCTACCTTACTGCAAAAGAATCATATGATGAAGCAGTTAGTGATATTCAATTACACCAAATGGCATTTTTATCTGGATTACAAGCAACGGTTACAGGTGTGTTAAATCAAATTTCACCTGAGTCGATAGAAAATCAAATAAATGAAAAAGGTCGAAGTTTTATGGGGTTGAAAGCTAGTTCCCAATATTGGCAACTTTATAAAGACAAGCAAGAGTTACTCGCCAAAAGTGTAACGGAAAATCTTAATGAAGTATTAAGTACTTATTTTTCCGAAGCGTATCAAGCGCAAATTAATAATTTTAAAAATGATAAAAAATAAGGAAAAAGCATGTTAAATTTCTTTAAAAAAGTGTGTGTTGTTTGCTTGTGTGTATTTTTAACTGCATGTAGTTCAACCTCTGAGAATAATGTTGATTTTAGATATTTGATAAGTGCGGCATCAGATATTAATCCAGATATAGAAGGGCGACCCTCTTCTGTTATTGTTCGTGTGTACCAATTAACTAACAAAATTAATTTTGAAAATGCGAACTATAATGAACTTTTTGAAAGTGAACATAATGCACTAGGGACTGAGTTTATTACACTGAATGAATATTTTATTGATCCGAATAGCAAAAAAGACATGGATTTGAAAATTTCTGAGCATGCTAAATATATTGGTGTAGTTGTTGGGTATCGTAGTGTTGATATGGTTACATGGCGTACGGTAATGGCAGTGCCTGAAGGAAGTTTTTGGCACGGTTCAGGCTTAGAGATAAAAGTTGAAAAACTATCAGTTCGTGTGATCGAAATTTAAAATTAATCATCAGTAAGTTACTAACCAGTAAGTTACTAACCAGTAAGCTACTAACCCGTAAATAAAGGAAAAGTCTATATGGCATGGGAAAAGCGAGTCGTTTGGTCTGAAGGCATGATGTTGCAACCGCAACATTTTCAGCAGCAATCTAGATTCCATGAATCTCAACTCCAAAGCAGTATTGGCTTATGCCAACCACATTTTTGGGGGATCTCATCTATTGAGATAGATAAATCTCATTTGAGAAATGGGAAGCTTTGTTTATCTTCGGCTCAAGGTATTTTACCCGATGGTAGTTATTTTAATTTTCCTGATATTGATAACATGCCGCCAGCAATTGATATTGACGAGAGTTTCTTAAATTCTACTGTTTATTTAGCGGTTACTATTAGACGTTATGGTAATACTGAAACGTATAGAGATAACGCAACTCAAAGTCGCTATGGCCTTGTTGAGCATGAAGCTAGAGATGTTTCTGGTACTTCATCAATGTCGCAATGCTTAGAAGTTGCAGGGTTAAGTTTTTCACTTAGAACAGACAAAGACGATAATAACGAATTTAGTTGTATTGCTATTGCTGTTATTGAAGATGTAAGTTTAACTGGCGAAATTACGCTTAAAGAAAATTTTATTGCTCCATGTTTGAATATTAAAGTTAACGGTTATGTTTCTGGCTTTATAAGTGAATTAGTTAAATTAGCCCAACATCGTATCAGTGCACTAGCAGCACGCGTGTCAGTTGCTGGTAAAGCAACTACAACGGAAGTTACCGACTTCCTAATGTTACAATCTCTGAATAGACATTATCCATCGTTAGTTAATTTAGATAGCCAAGAACGAATTACCCCCTATGATTTGTATGAAAAGTTTATTGGTTTAATCGGTGATATGAGCACTTTTGTTAAGCATGATAAGTTAGTGCCTGATTTACCTATTTACCAACAAAATAATTTAACTGAAATATTTTCTGTATTAATTGATGAGTTAAGGCAAGTATTTAGTGTTGTTTTAGAACAAAATTCAATTAATATTCCGTTAATTGAGAAAAAATATGGTATTAGAATAGGGACAATTTCTGACAGTAGTTTATTTACCTCCGCTTCTTTTATACTTGCAGTTACTGCAGATATTTCAACTGAGGAAATACGTCAATACTTTCCGCCACAGGTTAAAATAGGTGCGGTTGAACAGATTAAAGAGTTGGTTAATGTTCAGTTACCTGGAATTCAATTGAATAATTTAGCCGTAGCACCACGAGAAATTCCGTATCAACGTAATTATGTTTATTTTGAATTGATTCAAAATGGCGAATATTGGAATGCTTTAGTTGGTTCTGGTGGCATTGCATTTCATATAGGCACAAATTTTCCAAATTTAAACATGGAACTTTGGGCTATAAGGAGTAGTTAAGAGTGAGCAATGATGATTTGTCAAAAACGTTAATTATTCCTAATCCGGGGGGGAGAAGAAAAGCGACTAATACTGCTGTTAATCCTTCTATCCCTTCAAATCCTGAACCAGCAGCGCCTCAAGTGCCGCAAGCCCGAATTAACCCAAATCAATTTGATCTCAGTGTAGCAGTAAGCACGGGTGAGAATATTATCCTTTCTTATGCTAGTAATATACTTATGCTAGCAAGCAATATTCGTTCTTTAGAACCAAGCAATAGCATTGAGCAGTTACGTTTAGATATTGAAAAGCTGGTTGTTAAATTTGATCAACAAATGCAAGATTCAGGACTCAATAAAGAAGTTGTGCTAACTGCCCGCTATTTGCTCTGTTGTTTAGTTGATGAGTTAGTGCTTTCAACACCTTGGGGATCTGATAGTGTTTGGAGCCACCAAACGTTATTAGGGAAATTTCATAATGAAACTTCTGGTGGCGAAAAATTTTTTCTTATTGTTAATAAATTATTAGAACAACCCCAACGTAACCTTGACTTAATTGAATTGTGCTATGTTTGTATTTCTACTGGATTTTGTGGCAAGTATAGAGTGGTCAATCAGGGGGAAGGGGAGTTATTACAAATTAGTCAAAAACTCTATCAACCCATAGAAAAATATCGCCCAATTGACCGTGACTTATCCCCTAATTGGCAAGGTATTGGTAAAGCGGAAAAAAGTTTTGGCCGTAGATTACCCGCATTTTTTATATATATACTTTTGGGTTTTGTTCTAATCGCTTTATATATAGGGCTTTTAACAAGCTTAAAAACTAAGGTTGAACCTATTTATCAAAAAATTGAATCTGTTGGATGGAATGATTTTGTACTTCAGATTAATGAAAGCCAACCGAAATCAATTGACGTGGACGCCATAGCCGATTCATTAAAACTGACCTTGAAAAAGTCGGTTGATAATAAAATTGTTGCTATTGATGTACGAGATAATATGCTAATTATCCGTCTGATCAGTACTAGTTTGTTTAAATCGGGCAGTAGTCAGGTGAATGAAGATGCATTGCCTGACGTTAACTTGTTGGTTAATTCCATAAAAGACTATGCAGATCGGGTTTTAGTTATTGGTCATACTGACTCCACAGGAAAAGCTGATTCTAATTGGGTTATTTCGCGTAAAAGAGCAGAGGCTGTCGCTAAATGGCTAGACAAAAGTAACAATAAATTAACGAATATTATCACTCGTGGTGTGGCAGACACAGAGCCTTTTGTTAAAGACACTGATAATGACTATAACCAAAGTCTTAATCGACGTGTTGAATTAATACTTGTTTTGAAAGGATTATAACTAGCAATGGACAAAATAAAAAAAATAGTCACTAGCGCATGGTTTATTCCAACCATTTCATTAATTTTAATCTTTTTGGTTATTTGGTTTGCAGGTCCATATTTTGCCTTTGCAGATTATTATCCTCTTGAAGCGTTAAGTAATCGAATTATCTTAATAATTACGATCTTACTAGTATATTTCTTAATTCAATTAATAAAGTATCACCGCAGAGTTAAGAATCAACAAGACATGGTTGCCGATATTACTGAAGATAATAGCGTTAATGAAGCTATTAATGCTGAGTCGGCAGAATTGAAAGACAAATTTAATCAAGCATTTAGTCTGTTAAAAAATAATAAAGCAGGGCCTAGCTCTCTTACTGAACTGCCTTGGTATATGATTATTGGGTCCCCTGGAAGCGGAAAAACAACACTACTTTCAAACTCAGGTTTGAAATTTCCCTTGTTCAATGAATTTTCAAATCAAGCTATTCAAGGGGTTGGTGGCACAAAAAACTGTGACTGGTGGATAACACAAGATGCAGTTTTATTGGACACTGCAGGAAGATATACTTCTCAAGATAGCCACCAAGAAGCGGATAAGTCTGGTTGGACAAACTTTTTAGGGTTGATTAAAAAATACCGAAAAAAACCTGTTAGCGGTTTGCTGGTAAGTTTTAGTATGTCTGATTTAATGACATTAAGTGAATATGATCTTAACCAGCAAATTATGCAAATGAAACAGCGTATTGCAGAAGTTAATGATTTTTTCTCAACTAAATTTCCTATTTACATCATCATTACCAAATCAGACATGGTAGCTGGTTTTAGTCAATTCTATGAAACGTTTTCACATAAAGAAAGAGAACAAACCTTTGGGATAACCCTTGATCGTAATGAAAGTCTTAGTGGCGATTTGCTTCCATCGTTTACACAAAAATTTAATGCATTAATGCAGTCAATTACCCGAAGACAATGGCAACGTATTTCGTTAGAGCGAGATGCTAGTCGTAAGTCTTTAATTTACAGTTTTAGTGATCAGTTTTCTGAATTGCAACCTGCACTGGCAAATGTTATTGAAAATTTATCTAAACAAGATGATGGTTTAACAACGGGTATTGTACGAGGGTTGTATTTTACAAGTGGTACACAATATGGCGCTCCTATTGATAGAATGATTGCCAAAGTATCTCAAAATTTTGGTTTGAAAAGTACAGCTAAAGCGTTATGGAACAATGATCAACGAAGTTACTTTATTAAAGAATTATTGAAAGATGTTGTGTTCCCTGAATCTGACCAATTTGGCGTTTTAACGGGGTATGAAAATCGAAAAAGTACCATTAAAAAAGTTTCTATGGCGGTAGCTGGGGTTTTTACTTTAGCTGTTTCTATCGGTTTATTTATTAGTTATAGCAACAATGACCATTATATTTCGTTAAGTGAAAAATCTGTAGATAGTTGGAGTGAACAGTATGAAAACCCAAATAATAGCGGTGATATCAGAAGCTATATTCCTGCCCTAAATGACTTTTCAAATAATATATCTGCATTGATTGAGCTAGATAATGCACAATTCTCAGGTTTAGGATTAGCACAATCTGATGCTTTACAGGGAGCATTAACAGCCAGCTATGGACGTTTACTTAACACGGTGCTTTTACCTTATGTAAAGAGCGAAGTGGAATTACAATTGAGTAACACTCAAGAGGCGAGTGAACATTATCAGGCATTGAAGGCTTACTTAATGTTATCAAGTACGGATAAACGAGATGATAATTTTTTAATTTTTTGGTTACAAAGAAACTTAAACAATAATGAATATTTTTCAGCAGCAGAATTTGTGCAATTGTCTGCACATATTGAGAATTTAATTCAAAACAAAATGGTTTTTGAATCGATAAATGAACAACTTGTTGCTAAAGCAAGACAAGACTTACGTTCTCAACCGATTGCAGATATTTATTACAAACAGTTTAGACTGAATTATCTTAACGATAGCGATATGTTGTCTATGGCACAATTAGCTGGAACTGATTGGCGGACAGTTATGTCGACAGAAAAGGATGGCATATTAACTATCGCAAAATTATATACTCCTGAATTATTTACACAAATAACATCAAAAGATATTAAAAATTATTTGAAAAAGATCGACAATGAGTCATGGATTTTAGGGGAAGGTAATATCATAAACAAAGGGGCATTAGCTGTTCAATTAGAAAAGATATATGCTCTTGATTATGTCAATAATTGGCAGTCATTATTAAATTCAATATCAATGAATAAAATTGATAATATGGATGCATTAAACTCTGCGCTTATGCTTTTAAGTCGAGTGGATTCACCGTTGTTCTTATTATTAGATTCAGCTTCGCAGGCAACCAAGTTAGTTGAAAATGTAGCAACATCATCTTTAGCTAATTTATCCGCAAGAGGGGGCGCTGTACTTGATAAATCGAAAAAGATTAATGCACTACGTAATAATGATACCTCTGAATATTTCATAACGTCACAATTTATTAAATTGCATGAACTGATGAGCGATGAGAGAAAAACCGTCGTACAGCAGAAAATGTCGGCGGTAATTTCAGAAATTTCTGTGGCGTTGTCTTTTGGAATGAAAAAGGAAGAAGCAAAAATTGATGAGGGTACTTTTAGCTCGTTGGATGCTTTTGGCTATGTCCAAATTGAACCGTTCAATCTATGGATTAGTCAGTTGTCTAGTAATATCAAAAATATGCGCAACCAACTTCTCAAAAATAAAATTGCAAAAATTTGGCAACAAGATGTATTAGCACAATGTAATGATATTATTTCATTTAAATACCCATTTGAAAAATCATCTAAAACAGATGCGAGTTTAGTCGATTTACAAACGCTTTTTGGTACATCAGGAGCTATACATCAGTTTTTTGTTGAACATTTACAACCGTTAATTAAGAGTAAAGCTTATCCGTGGCAGTGGAAGGATAATGTAGCTGAAACTCATGGTTTTAGTCCTGAAGTACTTCCTTTTTTTGAACAACAAAGTAGAGTGAGAGATAGTTTATTTGTTATTGATGGCAATAGAGCACAACTTGATTTTTCTCTCAAACCCATATTTTTAGATTCTCGTTTAGCTAAGTTTAAAATGTCTATTCATGGGCAAAATATGAGTTATCAATTTGGTCGTCCAATTACAACCAATGTTTCATGGCCTCCTGAAAATTTCAGTGCAAATAGCCAATTCAACTTTATTCGTCGTGATGGTAGTGAGGTGGTGGAAATAAGAAATGGTTTATTTGCTTTTTTCAGGTTGTTAGATGCTTCTGATATAAATCAAGTTAATCGTAACAAAGTAGAAGTAACTTTTTCTAAAAATAATTTTAAAGCGATATATGAATTGTCAGGAAAAGGTAAAGTCAATCCAGTTATTTTTTCTCAACTGGCTAATTTTAAATGTCTTGCAGCGCTATAAATTGATGATGAAAATAGGATATTTTGGGAAGTTACCAGGTTACGGCGATTTTATTCAACGAAATGTTTCGCCTGATTTTGTGAAACAATGGGATAACTGGTTATTAAAATCAATTGAAAGCTCACGATTGCAGCTTGGTGAACAATGGCGAGAGAGGTACTTTAATAGTCCTATATGGCGCTTTGTTATCTCGCAAAAAGGCTTGATTGATGCGCCAATTACTGGATTTATGATGCCAAGTATTGATAAGAGTGGAAGAAGTTATCCCTTTACAATTATTTGTCAGCCAGATTGCCATGTTAATCCTTTTGTTCTTGCTAGAGAAACAGAAGTTTTTCATGGATTAGCTGAAGATTTTGCTTTAAGTTTACTAGAAAAAGAACGACCAGATCTTGATGAAATTTCAACAGTGCTTGATGAAATATATAAAGATGTAGTTGCTTTAACTTTTAATGGTGCTGATGTGATTGCCACTTCATCTGTAATGGAGATTGCTGCAATGTCAGGTATAAATAAGCTTGATTTTAGTTTAAGTAATGACACACTGTTAGAGAAGCTATTAATGATGCAAAATATAAATATTTCTATTTGGTCAATGGATGGAGTTTCTGGCGTTGGTGCACAAAAACGGTATTTTTCAGGGATGCCCCCTACGGATAATTATTATTCGTTTTTAATTGGAGCAATAAATGAGTAACGCTTGGTATAGCTTTTCTGTTTCAGATGTTGGCAAAAAACGCTCCGTCAATCAAGATTCTATCTATGTTGATAATGACCAAAAGGTATGGGTTGTTGCTGACGGAATGGGGGGACACAGAGACGGGGATAAAGCGAGTCAGGCTATTGTAAGTGCCTTTGAAAAATTAACGTTCAGTAACGTTATGTCTGAACGACTAATCCAAATTGAAAAAAGTTTACGTGCACTAAATGTTGAATTACAAAACTATTCGACTAATACACTCAATGGTCAATTAATTGGCTCTACTGTTATTGCTTTAACTGTTTGCCAAGGGATTTGTGCTGTAATTTGGGCAGGTGATTCAAGGTGTTATAAGCTTAGTAATGGGCAGATTGATCAGATAAGTTGGGATCATAGCTATGTTGATGAATTATTGCGGTCTGGACATATGGTTGAGGAAGAAGCCGCGACGAGTAAATTGTCTAATGTGATCACCCGAGCGTTAGGAGCACACGAAGAAGTGTTTTTTGACCATGTAATTTTTCCCTATTCAGATGAAGATACTTTTTTACTTTGCAGTGATGGGTTAACCAATGAGTTAACCGATAAAAAAGTGAGCGAGCTTGTGAGCCATAAAGGTTGTTCTCAAGATGATATTGATCGATTGCTAACTGAAACCTTAGATCATGGCGCTAAAGATAATGTTTCTATTATACTTATATCAACTCGTCAGCGTCGACCGCATAACAGTCATGAAAGTAAGCTTGTCGCGTCTCATAGTCAAAAATTAAATGAGCTGTCGAATGCCCTGTTTAATCGTGAAATTGAGTTAGATCATTATTACTATAAAATGGCGGAAATTATTGACCATTCTATATCGTCACATAATAGCTTTATAGGGCAAGAAACACAGGAAATACCATCAATAAAGATAGATGATGAACAGATAGAATCAAGCACAGCCGAGTTTCCTAAATTATCCAAATCAGCACCAGCAAGGTCTCAGCTGGATACTCGGTATTACTTTTTATTGACTGTCATTGTTACTTTATTGTTAGTGCTGATTTACTTAGTCGTAAGTTAGTTTTATGCTCTGTTGTTTACTTTAAAATATAGTAATGTTTGAAATGTAGATAACCCTTTTTAATTGTCCGTTTTTTTTACAGTGACATATTAATTATATAGCTGTTTTTTGTTTTTATCTTGATTTTTAAAGGTTTTTTATTTTTGGTCTTTATCTTGCATTCATTATAAGTATAAAGAGTGTATGTAGTTATTCAGAAAATTATTGACCCGTTAAGGGCTTAAGGAAGTAGTATGAGTTCTAAAATATTAAATGCTGTATTATTCTGTTTGTTATCGCTTTGTCTTATGGGGAAAGCTAATGCAACCTTAATTGTTGGTACAATATATGAAGATCAAGCTGGAGTAGAATGGGAATATGTTGGTAGCTTTGACTTGGCAGCAGGCCCTCATTGGGATGGTGCTACACCGTATAATGGTCTTGAAGCTGCTGAATTTATATTTGGCTCTCCTATTGCTTATCAATATGCATTAAGCTCATTTTTATCTGTTGATATTGAAACTAATGTACATGGTTTTGGTGTGAATCATATGGCTTGGTATGATTCGTATAATTTAACTACTGGCGTACATGAAGCAAGTGAATCTGCAGTTGCTAATGTTTCGGGTGCATCAACATATGATGCCGATGGTGATATTTCTGCATATATTAATGATCGCGCTTGGTCAGGTGAAAACATTTCCCATGTGTTTAAATCTGTTACTACTTCAGTACCTGAACCTTCTACGCTTGCTATTTTTGCTATAGCCTTAGTTGGTTTAGCAAGTCGTCGTATAAAAAGATAAGATATTTATATTCTTTAAATCTGGCGGTGTTCATTAATACCGCCATTTATAGTTGGCTATCATCGTAGTTGTTTACTCACCAGTTTAGTGTTATTGAAAGCTTTAGATTTAATAACAATCCTCATTTAGTTAAAACTAAATAGCCTTACTTAGATTTTGTTATTAGTATAAAGTTCTAAGGTCACTTTTCTAGCGAATGAAATTAATGCTCTTTATTGACTTTTTTCACTAATTAGCCCATAAAGGGTAGTTAAAATAAACAATATGATGTGATAAATATATTTATTGTTGTATTTAACAATTACCAGTCAACTTCAGTTTTTTAGATAATCTTAAATATCTGGTAAACCAATTATAGGAATGTTGTTCATGGAAACTTATACCAACCCTCAAAATGCACAAGTCATTGATATTAGCGGTGATGTTCGCTCAAGTTTAGCTACCAATTTATTACAAGTTGGTGATACCGTCGAATCAGGTGCCGTCTTAATGCTAGCAAAAAATAGTGAAATTACGGTTGTTTTAGCTGATGGTAGTCATCAACGTGTTTATAGCTCTGGTGACGAATTATCGAATGAAATTCTTGTTGAAAATGTATCTGTTGCAGGAAGTGAAAAAGTTCTTGAAAACTCCAGCGTTGAAGATGCTGACATGAACAATATACAGAACGAAATTGAGGCTATTCAGGATTTAATTGCGTCAGAAGATGATGTAGAACTTCCAGATACAGCTGCAGGTGTAACCAGCAATGAAGGAACAAGCTTTGTTACCGTTGACAGAACGGGTGACGAGACGTTAGCCGAAGCGGGTTATGATACAAGTGAGCAGCAAAATAGTTTACCTGAAATCGGTGAACTTGATGTTATATCCCTTACCTCTATTGTTGATGACGATGAGGCTGTTTCGACGGATGAAGACACTCTTATCACAGGTAATACTTTAAACAGTGCGCAAAATTCTGACTTGGCCGTTACAGGATTCGAAGTCAATGGTGTCACTTACGCTGTTGGCTCTACAGCTTCTTTAGTAGAGGGTGAGTTAACGCTAAACAGCGATGGTAGTTATACGTTTTTACCAAGTGATAATTACAACGGTGATGTTCCTGTTGCAACTTACACAGTAGAAAATAGTACGGGTGATAGAGATATATCAACGTTATCTATTGTTG
This sequence comes from Colwellia sp. E150_009, assembly GCF_053543955.1. Taxonomy (NCBI): domain Bacteria; kingdom Pseudomonadati; phylum Pseudomonadota; class Gammaproteobacteria; order Alteromonadales; family Colwelliaceae; genus Colwellia; species Colwellia sp. E150_009. The sequence goes on along the minus strand of NZ_JBHFOM010000009.1, from coordinate 1,582 downwards.
TTGAACCTGTAATAGATTTAGCAGATGATGAGGAAATCGTTAGTAATAATGAAGACACAACGATAACAGGTGATGTACTCATAAATGCTTCAAGTCCTGATGATCCGTTAAGCGTCACTGGTTTTGAAGTTGGGGGTGAGACATATGAGATTGGTGATACAGCTAATTTAGAAGAAGGTGATTTAACATTAAATGAAGATGGTAGTTATACCTTTGTTCCCACCGAAAATTATAATGGTCCCGTTCCCGTGGCTACCTATACGGTATTAGATGGTGCAGGGGATCAAGTTACCTCGACATTAACTATCGTAATTGATCCTGTTAGCGATTTAATAGATGAAGATGAAGTTGTTAGTATTGAAGAAGATACGACGTTAACGGGGAATGTATTAAATAACGCTTCAAGTCCTGATAATCCATTAAGCGTAAATGGTTTTGAGATTGGTGGCGAAACTTATAATATTGGTGATACAGCTATTCTAGACGAAGGCGAATTAACAATAAATTCTGATGGTAGTTACACCTTTGTTCCAGCCGATGATTATCATGGTGATGTACCCGTTGCAACCTATACAGTTGAAGATGGTGCAGGTGATACTGATATATCGACTTTAACAATTACAGTTCAGTCAGTGAAAGATTTAACCGATGATGATGAAGTTGTCAGCATAGATGAAGACACCACTGTAACAGGTAATGTATTAAACAATGCTTCAAGCCCAGATGAACCGTTAACGGTAACAGATTTTGAAATTGGCGGCGTTACTTATGCTATAGGAGCAACTGTTTCTATAGTCGAAGGTGATTTAACCATTAATGCTGACGGAAGTTATAGTTTTGTGCCTAGTGAAAACTATAATGGTGATGTGCCTGTCGCAACTTATACAGTTGAAGATGGCGCAGGTGATACCGATATATCGACTTTGACAATTACCGTTAATCCAGTAAGCGACTTAACTGATGGTGATGAAGCGGTAAGAATAAATGAAAATACTAGTGCAATAGGTAATGTGTTAAACAATGCCTCAACTCCTGATAATCCTTTATCAGTAACTGATTTCACCGTTGGTGGCACTCAATATGCGATCGGTTCAACGGCAGTGCTGTCTGAAGGCAACTTAACCATCAATGCTAATGGTAGTTATGTCTTTGTTCCTAGTAATGATTATGTTGGTGTTGTTCCTGTTGCAACTTATACTGTAACTGATGGTGCGGGTGATACTGATTTATCTTCATTAAGAATCACGGTTGATGGGGGAGGAAATATTCCACCTGTTGCCGCAGATGATAGCTTTAGTGTTGATCAAGGCGAAACCGTGTCAGGTAATGTCATTACACATAATGATGGTGACGGCGTGGTTGATACAGACGGCGGTGATGGTGCTACCTTAACGGTTACACATGTTAATGGTAATGCCTTAGTGTTTGACGCTTCAACAGGTTATGCAACCATTACTTTAACTGATGGAACGTTACGAATTAATGCTCAAGGTGGATTTGATTATACCGATACCAGTAATGATGGTAGCAATGCTAGCTTTAATTACACCTTAAGTGATGGCACGGATAGTGATACAGCCGA